>NZ_JBDVAA010000155.1:0-20066 GCF_039943695.1 Cellulophaga sp.
AAACATAAATAAAATAACTATATATTGTATCAAAGGATCGTTATTCCAATACGCTAAACTTGCATTTTTAGTAGAAAAACCTCCTGTAGACAATGTTGCTAAAGAGTGGTTTATGGCATCAAAAAAAGACATTCCTGCCAACTTCAATAAAATAGTTTCTGCAACTGTATAACCAACATAAATATACCAAAGTCTTTTTGCCGTATCTGTAATACGAGGGTGTAATTTATCTGCACTTGGACCAGGAGATTCTGCAGAAAACAACTGCATACCACCAATACCTAAAATTGGTAAAATTGCAATTGCTAAAACAATAATACCCATACCACCAATCCAGTGTGTTAAGCTTCGCCAAAACAGAATGCCTTCTGGTAAAACTTCTATATCATTTAAAATAGTAGCTCCTGTGGTCGTATAACCAGAGACAGTTTCAAAAAAAGCATTGGTAAAACTAGGTATAGATTCTGTAAAAAGGTATGGTAAAACTCCTGAAAGCGACATAACTATCCAACCAAAAGTTACAATTAAATATCCTTCTTTTCTTTTTACCTCTTTTTTGTGACCTCTAGTACCAAGCATTGCCATAGCACCAGCAGCCAAGGTAACCAAAGCAGCCATTGTAATTTCTAATGTAGCACCATCTTTATATATAGCACTAATACCTGCAGACAACCCCATAAATGCTCCGTTACAAAGTAGTAACAAACCCATTATGTGTATTATAATTTTGTAGTTAAGCGTCATTTTACAAGAAAAGCTTTTCAATTTTAGGAATAGACCTTGGTAAACAACATACCACTACCCTATCTCCTTCTAAGATTTTAAAATCTCCAAGAGCAATTATACCTTCGCCTTTTCTAACAACACCACCAATGGTTGCTGATCTAGGAAAATCTAACTCTTTAATAATTTTACCATTAACGGCAGAACAGTCTTTTACAACAAACTCTAAAATTTCTGCATTAAGGTTGTTTAAACGCGTCATTGCCACAACTTCTCCACGCCTAATATGTTTAAATATATTATTGGCTGCTAAAAGTTTTTTATTGATTAATGTATCAATACCAATAGTATGCGATAGCTGAAAATAATCCATATTTTCTACCAAGGCAATTGTTTTTTTAATGTTTCTAGATTTGGCAACCAAACAAGACATAATATTGGTTTCTGAATTTGAAGTAACAGATATAAATGCGTCCATAGCATCCAAGTTTTCTTCCTCTAAAACCTCAACAATTCTCCCATCTGCATTAATTACTAAAGCATTAGGCAAATCGTCTGCAAGTTGCATTGCTCTTTCTTTATCTTTTTCTATAAGCTTAACGTTAAACCTTTTTCCGCATAAATCACGAGCAGCTTTATAGCCAAGCTTGCTACCACCGTGAATCATCACGTTTTTAATTTGCTTCTTTTCTTTACCGGTAAGCTTCAATAAATCATCTAAACCTTCTTTAGAGGTTATAAAATATACTTGATCTCCTTTCATAAACTCAGTATCACCTCTTGGTATAATGGTGTACTGCGTACCTACACGCTGTATTGCTATAGGCATAAAGTTTAATTCAGGAAAAATACGAGCAGCTTCTTTAACCATTTTACCAACAAATGGTGCCGATTTTGGTAATGACACACCAATCATTATTAATGCACCATCCTCAAACTCATAACTTTCGTTAAAAGCAGATTGATTTAACAACAATTGTATTTCTGTTGCCGCAAGCTCCTCTGGAGAAATAAGTTCATCTACTCCTAATTTCTCAAAGTTAAGCTCTTCTTTATTTCTTATAAATTCTGTGTTAGAAATACGTGCAATAGTACGCTTACAACCTAGTTGCTTAGCTAAAATGCAAAGTGTTAGATTAGTAGTTTCTGATGATGTAACACCAATTACAAGATCAGATTTTTCAACCTGTGCATCTTTTAAAACCGCAATAGATGTAGCATCACCCCTTAAAACACGAATATCTAAGTGACTGTCTGCGTACGCTAAACTCTCTTTATAGGTATCTATTAAGGTAATATCTTGTGACTCAAAAGACAATAATTTTGCCAAATGAAAGCCAACCTCTCCTGCACCCGCTATAATAATCTTCATAAACTTATTTAACTAAATCAAAGTCTACCTTAATAAACTTTGGAGGGCAAAACTACTCAATTTTAAACAATTCGTCATTATTTAGACGTAAAAACAACTAATAACTTAAACTGCACAAAAGCTACCTTATTTATTTATTTCATAAGCAGTTAACTTTATCTATTGTAACCCTGTTTTTTTTAACGCTTAATATACTTTTATATTACACACTTACTGGTTTTAGCTCTTTTAAGAGTGTAAAAGGCATTAAATGTAACCTTTGTAGTATCTTTGCAAAAAAAATAACAATGGCAGAAAAAGTTACTCCTTACAAAGATTCTGAGCTTGGAAAAAAAGAACAGGTTACACAAATGTTTGATACTATTTCTAAGAATTATGATGGGTTAAACAGAGTAATTTCTTTTGGAATAGATATTAAATGGCGTAATAGAGTGGTTAATCTTTTAAAAAGTAAAAAACCTAAAACCATTTTAGATATTGCTACTGGCACAGGTGACCTTGCCATTAACCTTACAAAAACGGGTGCTACTAAAATTACAGGGTTAGATATTTCTCCTGGTATGTTAGAGGTTGGCAAACAAAAAGTAGCTGCTAAAAATTTAGACAGCACCATAGATATGATTATTGGTGATAGTGAAAACTTACCTTTTGATGATAACTCTTTTGATGCCATTACCGTTGCCTTTGGTGTGCGTAATTTTGAAAACTTAGACAAAGGGTTAACAGAAATTTTACGCGTATTAAAACCTAAAGGAACTTTTGTTGTTTTAGAAACCTCTGTACCTACAAAAACACCTTTTAAACAAGGTTATAAATTTTACACAAAATACATACTACCTACTATTGGTAAAATGTTCTCTAAAGACCGTACTGCATACTCTTATTTATCAGAATCTGCATCTATTTTTCCGCATGGAAAAGAATTCAACAATATTTTACAAAAAAATGGGTTTATATCTATAGAGAATAAGCCGCAAACTTTTGGAGTTGCATCCATTTACGTTGCATCTAAATAAGATATGAAAATCTAATGAAAAAAATTCTGTTTCTTTTTTTGTGCCTATTTATTACTGTTAGCACTGTAAATGCGCAGTTTAATGAAGATCCAATAATAAATTTAGAGTCCGAAGATTTACGACCTTTAAACTGGGGATACTTTTTAGGATTTAACCAATACGACTTTAAATTTGACTATAAAGATGATTTAGGTGATGTTTTGGTTGATAAATCTATGGGATTTAACGTAGGTTTAATTGGAGAACTAAGGTTAAATGAATTTTTAGATTTACGTTTTGAACCTGGCCTACATTACACAAAAAGAACATTAGGCTTTAGAGGTTTTACCGATGCTAATGATGCCATCAGAGAAATAAAAAGCACTTACATTAATTTTCCGCTTTTACTTAAAGTAAGCACAAGAAGAATTGGAAACTGGAAACCTTATTTAATTGGTGGAGCATCTACATCTATGAACTTAAGTGCTAATGAAGACAGTGTAGAAGATAATAGTAGTGCTACATTTAGAATGAAGAAAGCTACCTATTATTATGAAATGGGGTTTGGAATAGATTTTTACCTGGAGTACTTTAAATTTTCGCCTTCTATTAGAGGTGTTTTTGCTATTAACAATGAGTTAGTACCAGATGCTGACCCTAATAGTCCTTGGACAGGAAATATTAACTCTATGAAAACAAGAGGTATTTTTATAAACTTTACTTTTGAGTAACACCCTTAAGCTCCTCTTCTAATTTCGTTTAGTAAAATTGCTGTTGCTGTTGCTACATTTAAACTCTCTGTAGTTTTTGCCCCAAATTGTGGTATGCTTATTTTTTTAGTCACCAAATTTTCAATTGTTACAGAAACACCGTTAGCTTCATTACCCATTACCAATACTCCATTCTCTGCTGTAAAGCTTTCTTTATACACATTTTTTCCGTCCATAAAAGCACCATAAACGGGCATTTTTGTCGACTTTAAAAACGCTTCTAAATCACCATATACAATATTAACTCTTGCTAAAGAACCCATTGTTGCTTGTAATGTTTTTGGATTATAACAATCTACAGTGTGGTTAGAACAAAATAAGTTAGTTATCCCAAACCAATCACACAACCTTATTATAGTACCTAAATTTCCAGGATCACGAACATCATCAACAGCAACAACCCAATTATTTGGTGTTATTTCTTTTTCTTTAGGTTGATGAAAAACAGCTAAAATATTATTAGGCGTTTTTAAGGCACTAATTTTTTTTAAATCGGCAGTAGAAATTAATTCACTTTTAAAATTTTCATCCTCTAAAACAGTAGAACTTGTTGTATAAATTGCATAAGGCTTTATGTTGGCCTTTACCAACTCTTTTACCGTCTTTACCCCTTCTACTACAAACAATTTATGTTCTGTTCGGTACTTTTTTTGCTGTAGATTCTTTATAAATTTTATTTGGCTTTTACTAACCATACAAATAATGTATTTTTGAACTCTATGAAAATGCGCTTACGTAACACAACACATTTTGCTAAAATAAGTTTATTATTGCTAGTTATAGCAATAACATCTTGTAATGCGCTAAAAAAAGTAGAAGATGACGAGCTTTTATTAACAAAAAACACCATTACTGCTGATGGTAAAAAAATAAAAAGCGAAGAAGCATTTAGCTTAATTTCTCAAAAACCAAATAGTAATTTATTAGGTTATCCATTACGTTTAAACTTATACAACCTGGCTAAAGATAACCCAGACTCTTTGTACCAAGTTTGGTTGCATAAAAAACCCAAACGCGTAGAACGTTTAAATAAATTTTTATCTAAAAAACAGGTAGATGGCCTAGGAGAATCTTTTATGGTAAAAGGTGCCAGTCAATGGTTAAAAAACATAGGAGAATCTCCTGCAATTATAGACACATCTAAATCTGCAAAATCTGCAAAACTTTTAAAGTCTTATTATGATAGTAAAGGGTATTTTGACACTAAATCATCATACCAAATAGACTCTATTAATAAAAAACAGCGTGCACATATTAATTACAAGTTACAACTTGGAGACCCATATATTATAGATAGCATAACTAAAACCATCAGTTCTAAAACATTAGACTCCATCTACAATTTAAATATTGAAAACTCTTTTTTAAAAGAAAACGAACAATACAACGCCTCTAACTTATATAAAGAAAGAGAGCGTTTAACTAACTTGTTTAGAAATACAGGAATATTTAATTTTCAAGAAAGCTCTATTATTTATGACATTCCTAGTGACAGTACACTAAAACCAATCTCTAAAAAAATGGAGGTTGAGCTACGTATTAGCAACCTTAAGCAAAGAGGAGAAAATAAACTAACAGAATATAAAATTTACAAGTTTGACACTATAAATATTTATACAGATTATTTTTTTGGAGATGATATTTCTAAAATGAAATCTATTAAATATGACAACTATACACTTTTTTACAAAGACAAGTTAAAGTATAAACCTAAAGCTATAACTAATGCCATTTTTATAAAAAAAGATAGTATTTACAGAGAAATAAATAAGTCTAGAACGTACAAACAAATAAGTAATTTAAATACGTTTAAATACCCTAACATTACTTTTGACACTTTAACAAGTAAGCTTAATACAAATATTTATTTATCACCTTTAAAAAAATACACTCTAGAAACTAACGTAGAAGGTACACACTCTAACATACAAAGACTTGGCGCTGCTCTTAGCACATCTTTAAATATTAAAAATGTTTTTGGTGGCGCAGAAACACTTAGTATATCCGCTCGTGGTTCTGTTGGTGTTTTAAGTGAAGTTAACAATCCTAATGAGAACTCTGTCTCCGAAATTGGGGCAGATGTTAATTTAACTGTACCCAGAATATGGATGCCTTTTAAAACTAAAAAAATTATACCTCCTTATATGTTACCACAAACAAGAATGGTAATTGGTACAAATTTTCAGAAAAACATAGGTTTAGATAAGCAAAATTTTAATGCTATTTTAGGATACAACTGGTCTCCTTCTCAATTTAAAAAAAATTCTTTAGAATTAATAAATGTACAGTTTATTAGAAATTTAAACCCTGGTAGGTTTTACAATGTATACCAAAGTACATACAGCAGACTAGATAAAATTGCAGATGATTACCAAGACAACCCTGCCTTAAGTGCGTTTTTTGAAACATCTGATAGCGATTCTGACCCAAAACTAATAATTCCTACCGGTACAAGTGGCTTTATAGACCAGGTTTTAAACCAAGGTTTAATACCTACAACATCTAGTGATTATAAAGAGGTTAGTAGTATAGATGAAAGAGAAAAAAGACTAACAGAAAACAACTTAATTTTTGCTACAAGTTTTTCTTATTCTAAAGACAGCAGAAATGGTGTTAACGACAATGATTTTCATCAATTTAAAATAAAGGTAGAAAGTGCTGGTAACTTATTATCTCTATTATCTGGCGTTACAGAATTTAAGAAAAATGAAAACGGACATAAAGAGATTTTTGGAGTTCCTTTTTCTCAGTATATAAAAACAGATTTTGACTATATTAAGCACTGGAGTTTTCCGTCTCAAAACGTTTTAGCCTTTAGAGGTTTTCTAGGGTTAGCAGTACCTTATGGCAACTCTAACAGTATACCTTTTGCAAAAAGTTACTTTGCCGGTGGCTCTAATGACAACCGTGCCTGGAACGCCTATTCTTTAGGACCAGGAAGCACGCAATCTTTAAATGATTTTAATGAAGCTAACCTAAAAATTGCAGCAAATTTAGAATTTAGATTCCCTATTGCAGGTAGTATAAAAGGCGCTTTATTTGCAGATGCAGGTAATATTTGGAACGTATTTGATAACGAAGAAAATGAAGATGCAATCTTTAAAGATTTCAATTCTTTAGAAGAAATAGCATTAGGTACAGGCTTTGGTTTAAGGTATGATTTTACATTCTTTGTACTACGTTTAGATACTGGTTTTAAAACATATAATCCAGAGTTAGAAGCATCAAAAAGATGGTTTAATGAATATAATTTTAGCAATGCCACAATAAACATTGGTGTTAATTATCCTTTTTAACCCTAAATATTTTATTACTTTTGCTTTGTTAATCTAATAAAATACCAACACATAAAGTATGGCTCACAACATTAAACCTGGAGTTGCTACAGGCGACCAAGTACAAGAAATTTTTAACTACGCAAAAGAAAAAGGCTTTGCCTTACCTGCAGTTAATGTAATTGGATCTGACACAATTAATAGTGTTATGGAAACAGCAGCAAGCTTAAACGCTCCTGTAATTATTCAATTCTCTAACGGAGGTGCTCAATTTAACGCTGGTAAAGGGTTATCTAATGAAGACCAAAAAGCAGCTATTGCTGGTGCAGTTGCAGGTGCAAAACACGTGCATGAATTAGCAAAAGTTTACGGTGCTACTGTTATTTTGCACACAGACCACTGTGCTAAAAAACTATTACCTTGGATAGATGGTTTATTAGATGCTAGTGAAGCACATTATAAAGAAACAGGAAAATCTTTATTTAGTTCTCATATGATAGATTTATCTGAAGAGCCAATTGAAGAAAACATAGAAATTTGTAAAGAGTATCTTGCTAGAATGGCAAAAATGGATATGACTTTAGAAATTGAATTAGGTATTACTGGTGGAGAAGAAGATGGTGTAGATAATTCTGATGTAGATGATTCTAAACTATACACACAACCAGAAGAAGTTGCTTATGCTTACGAAGAACTATCTAAAGTAAGCCCTAAGTTTACAATTGCTGCTGCATTTGGTAATGTACACGGTGTGTATAAGCCAGGTAATGTAAAATTAACTCCAAAAATTTTATTAAATTCACAGGAGTATATCACTAAAAAGTACAATGTAGAAGAAAACCATATTGATTTTGTTTTTCACGGAGGATCTGGTTCTACATTAGAAGAAATTAGAGAAGCAATTGGTTACGGAGTAATAAAAATGAATATTGACACAGATTTACAATACGCATTTTTAGAAGGTGTTAGAGATTATGTCTTGGGTAAAAAAGACTATTTACAAGCACAAATAGGAAACCCAGATGGTGCAGATGTACCTAATAAAAAGTTTTACGATCCAAGAGTTTGGCTTCGTGAAGGAGAGAAAACGTTTAGTACACGTTTAAAGAAAGCATTTGAGGATCTTAATAATGTAAATACATTATAATAAAAGATCCCCACTTAATTTAATATTATTTTATGTCGGCTTGGTTTAAAAGAAAAGAAAAAGGAATACAAACAGCTACAGAAGAGAAAAAAGACACTCCTAAAGGATTGTGGTATAAATCTCCAACAGGTAAAATTGTTGAATCTGAAGTTTTAGCAAAGAATTTTTACGTTAGTCCAGAAGATGACTACCACGTAAGAATAGGAAGTAAGGAATATTTTGAAATACTTTTTGATGATAATAAGTTTAAAGAATTAGACGAAAAACTATCATCTAAAGACCCTTTAAAGTTTGAAGATACTAAGAAGTATGTAGATCGCTTAAAAGCAGCCGAAAAAAAAACAGGGCTACAAGACGCTGTTAGAACTGCAATAGGTAAATCTAATGGTAGTGATATTGTTATTGCTTGTATGGATTTTAGCTTTATTGGTGGCTCTATGGGAAGCGTTGTTGGTGAAAAAATAGCAAGAGCTATAGATTTTGCTATAAAAAAGAAGGTTCCTTTTATGATGATTTCAAAATCTGGAGGAGCACGTATGATGGAGGCTGCATTGTCTCTTATGCAACTTGCAAAAACATCTGTTAAGTTAGCGCAACTAGCAGAGGCTAATTTGCCATACATTTCTTTATGTACAGACCCAACAACTGGTGGTACTACAGCATCTTATGCAATGTTAGGTGATATTAATATATCTGAGCCTGGAGCCTTAATTGGTTTTGCAGGTCCTAGAATTGTAAAAGATACTACAGGTAAAGACCTTCCAGAAGGTTTTCAGTCTGCAGAATTTTTAAAAGAGCACGGATTTTTAGATTTTATTACACATAGAAGAGATTTAAAACAAAAAATAAATCTTTATCTAGATTTGATACAAAACAACCCTGTTCGTAAACAAAAACCTATTTCTGCTTAAGTCAAAATAGATTTTTACAATACTTTAATCCTTGCTTCTAGACGCTATTAATAGTTTATATAAGCAAGGATTATTTTTTTAAAACTGTGTAATACTTAAAAAAGTAGTTAGTAAACTTTATAATGGTTTATAAAATTAATGCCTTTATTAAAGTTTAAAAAATATTTTCTTCAAGAATAAAAGTCTCACAAATAAATTGTACATTTGCGGCTTGATTGAGATTCAGTCATATACATAAAAATCATTAAACAAATATTGGAATGTATTTAACAAAAGAAGTAAAAACCGAAATCTTTAAGAAACACGGTAAAAACGAAAAAGATTCTGGTACTGCAGAAGCACAAATTGCTTTGTTTACACACAGAATTAACCACTTAACTGGTCACTTAAGAAGAAATCACAAAGATTACAACACTGAGCGTTCTCTAGTTAAGTTGGTAGGTAAAAGAAGAAGTCTTCTAGATTACTTAATCAAAAAAGATATTGTACGTTACCGTGCAATTATTGCAGAATTAGGTATTAGAAAATAATACATCAAGGGAAAGCATTGCTTTCCCTTTTTTTATACCAGTTAATTTATAATAATTATCTTAGCTAAAATTTAAAAGACCTTGTAGTAGTATAAGGCAAACTAAAAGCTTATTTATAGTTTTTCATTGGTCAACACAACAACACAACACCTCGTCTAACAAGACGTAAGACCATTGTTTAACAAGCCTTAAATAAAATATAAGGCTTTAAAAAAAATTTATGATTCCAAAAGTATTTAAAGAGGTCATAGACCTTGGGGACGGTAGAGAAATTTCTATTGAAACCGGAAAATTAGCAAAACAGGCCCACGGTTCTGTTGTTGTTCAATCTGGAAATTGTATGTTACTGTGTACGTTAGTATCTAACTACAAACAAAGTGATGTAGATTTTCTTCCTTTAACGGTAGATTACCGTGAAAAGTTTGCTTCCGCAGGTCGTTACCCAGGAGGTTTCTTTAAAAGAGAAGCAAGACCTAGTGATGGTGAAGTTTTAACTATGCGTTTAGTAGACCGTGTTTTACGTCCACTTTTCCCAAAAGATTACCATGCAGAAACTCAAGTTATGATACAGTTAATGTCTCATGACGAAAACGTAATGCCAGACGCTATGGCTGGTTTAGCTGCTTCTGCTGCTATTCAGTTATCAGATGTGCCTTTTGAAACTCCTATTTCTGAAGCAAGAGTTGGTCGTATTAATGGTGAGTTTATCATTAACCCAACTAGAGCTCAATTAGAAGAATCTGACATTGATATGATGATTGGTGCTTCTGCTGACTCTGTAATGATGGTAGAAGGTGAAATGCTAGAAATTTCTGAAGAGGAAATGGCAGAAGCTATTAAATTTGCTCATGAAGCTATTAAAGCACAATGTGCAGCTCAAGTAAAATTAGCTGAGGCATTTGGTAAAAAAGATACACGTGAATATGATGCTGAAAGATCTGATGATGATTTAGCAAAGAAAATTCATGATATGGCATATGACAAAGTATATGCTGTAGCTAAGGCTGGTTCTTCTAAACACGAGAGAACTACTGCTTTTGGCGAAATTAAAGAAGAAATTAAAGCTACTTTTTCTGAAGAAGAATTAGCAGATTACGGTGGCTTGGTATCTAAATATTATGCTAAGGCAGAAAAAGCTGCAATACGTAACTTAACTTTAGATGAAGGTTTACGTTTAGATGGTCGTAAGACTGATGAAATTAGACCAATCTGGTGTGAGGTAGACTACCTACCATCTACCCACGGTTCTTCTATTTTTACACGTGGAGAAACTCAAGCATTAGCAACAGTTACTTTAGGTACATCTAGAGAAGCAAACCAAATAGATATGCCATCTTACGAAGGTGAAGAGCGTTTTTATTTACATTACAACTTCCCTCCTTTCTCAACTGGTGAGGCACGTCCTTTAAGAGGTACTTCTCGTCGTGAGGTTGGTCACGGTAATTTAGCACAACGTGCTTTAAAAAATATGGTTCCTGCAGATTGTCCTTACACTGTACGTGTAGTATCTGAAGTATTAGAATCTAACGGTTCTTCTTCTATGGCAACTGTTTGTGCTGGTACAATGGCATTAATGGATGCGGGTGTACAACTTAAAAAGCCGGTTTCTGGTATTGCTATGGGATTAATTTCTGATGCAGAAACAGGTAAATACGCTGTATTATCTGATATTTTAGGTGATGAAGATCACTTAGGAGATATGGACTTTAAAGTTACTGGTACTGCAGACGGTATTACTGCTTGCCAAATGGATATTAAAGTAAAAGGTCTTTCTTATGAAATTCTTGTAAACGCTTTAAAACAAGCTCGTGATGGTCGTTTACATATCTTAGGAAAATTAACAGATACTATTTCTGCTCCTGCAGGAGATGTTAAGTCTCACTCACCAAAAATGATCACTAGAAGAATTCCTAACGAATTTATTGGTGCATTAATTGGTCCAGGTGGTAAAGTTATTCAAGAGCTTCAAAAAGAAACAGGTACAACTATTGTTATCAATGAAGATCCTGTTACTGAAGAAGGTGTTGTAGAAATTTTAGGTACAGGACAAGATGGTATTGATGCTGTTTTAGCTAAAATTGACTCTTTACTGTTTAAGCCAGAAAAAGGTAGTGTATACGAAGTAAAAGTAATTAAAATGTTAGATTTTGGTGCTGTTGTAGAATATACAGAAGCTCCAGGAAACGAAGTTTTATTACACGTATCTGAGTTAGCTTGGGAGCGTACAGAAAATGTTACTGATGTTGTAAATATGGGTGACGTTTTTGATGTAAAATACTTTGGTGTAGACCCAAGAACACGTAAAGAAAAAGTATCTAGAAAAGCTTTATTACCTAAACCAGAAGGTTATGTAGAAAGAGCTCCTAGAGAAAATAAAGGACGTAATGACAACAGAGGTAGGGATAATCGTGGACGTGACAATCGTCGTGACGATCGCAAACCTAGAGAAGATAAAAAAGAAGATTAATTTTTAGTTTTCTCAAAATAACAAAAGCCCAACAATTTAAATTTGTTGGGCTTTTTTTATCCTAAATTTTCCAAATAGCATTTAAAACTTATACTTTTAAAGTTACAAACACAAAATAATAGTACTTTAGCTTATCAATATAAAATAGCATAAAATGAAAACAAGAAGAACACTAGCCGCATTAACACTACTAATTACCTGTACACTATTACAGTCTTGTTACGTTGCTAAAAAATCTAATGACTTTTTTGGAATTGAAACCTCTAACCTTAACACTTTGTATCTTATAGATGTATCTGGAAGTATGGAAGGTATAGATGAAGGCTCTATAAAAGATCAAGTAATGAGAGAAGCTGGTAACAAAGCAGGCAATCAGGTGAGTAAAGTTATTGGTGGTAAAATTGGAAATTTACTAGGTAAGCAAGTAACCAAAGAAGCTACAAAATTAGGCGCTGTAAAACGCAAATTAATACCTGCTATTAAAGGTTTACCAGATGGCAAAAAATTTGTTGTTTTTACTTTTAATAATGATGTTACAAAACAAGCTACAGGATTTAGGGTTGCAAGTAACACTTCTAGAACATCATCAAACATTTTTGTTCAAAATTTAAAAGCTAACGGAGGCACCAATACGCTAGAAGGTTTGCTAGAAGCATTATCTACGACAGACGTGCAAGAAATTGTTTTAATGAGTGACGGCTTACCTAACAGCGGGCCAGAATCTGTATTAGAAGAAATTAAAAAAGTAAATACCAACAATATTATTATACATACTATTGCTTTTGGTGAAGATGCAGACTTAAACTTTATGAGGACTTTAGCTCAAGAAAACAATGGTGTTTCAATCACCTCTAAAATGTAAGTATAAGCAAAAAATAGCGTTTGCTAAACAAGTTAAAAAACTCAAAAAAAAGCCTTAAAATTAATATTTTAAGGCTTTTTTCATATAAAACAGTCATTTTTTATTCAAAACAGTCATTTTTACGCGACAGTCTGTCACCTCTAAATCATCAAAATCAAACTTCAAATTTAAAATATTTCAAACATTTTGCATATCAATTAACAACATCACAATCTAAATGTATATCATTAACAGATTAATGATTCCTTAAAATTAGATTTTGTTATCTGGACTCTCGCATAGTCCTTGTGCCATTAAGTGTATATAAAACAATATATACAAAAAATGAAAGTATTAGTAATTGGTGCAGGTAATATGGGATTAACATACTCAGAAGGTATGTCTAAATCTCCACTTTTAAACAAACACAAACTTAGAATTTACGACACCGATCCAAAAAAAATTGAAACTCTTAGAGAAAATCCAGCATTTAATGTTTTTAAAAGCCTAGAAGATTGTTTACCACAATCTGATTTAATTTTTATTGCTGTAAAGCCTTTTCATAGTGATGATTTGTTTGCTAAAATGAAAACTATGCTTAACAATCAGCAAATAATTGTATCCTTAATGGCTGGGGTTACTATACAATCTATTCAAGAGAGGTTAGCTATAACCAAAGTAATACGTACAATGCCTAATTTACCGGCACAAGTTGGTAAAGGGGTTACATCGTACACAGAATCTAAAGATGTTTCTAAAATAGAACTATTAATGGTTCGTAATTTGTTAGACACTACCGGAACATCAATTCACGTTAAAACAGAAAATTTTATAGACGCTTCTACAGGTATTTCTGGTAGCGGACCTGCCTATGTATTTTATTTTATGCAATCTATGTTAGAGGCTGCTTTAAAAATGGGATTCTCAGACTATGATTCTAAAGTTCTTGTGAGTAGCACTTTTGAAGGCGCTATAGAACTATTTAACCAAAATGACATATCACCTAAAAAATGGATAGATCGTGTTGCTTCCAAAGGTGGTACAACCCAAGCTGCAATAGACTCTATGGAAGACAACAATGTAAAACAGCTTATACAAGATGCTGCTTACGCCGCATTTAATAGAGCCATAGAAATGGGTAAAGAAAAATAAAAATGGAAGTAAAAAGAGTAGTTGTAAAAGTAGGTACTAACGTACTTACAAATAAGGACAATAGAATTTTAGGGCCAATTTTAAAAGAACTTGTACGCCAAATTTCTGTTTTATACGAAAGAGATATTATGGTTGTGTTGGTATCATCTGGATCTGCAATTGCAGGAAAAGAAATATTAGGAGAAACTAATATAACAGACAAATCTACAAGAAGACAAGTGTACTCTTCTGTTGGTCAACCAAGATTAATGAGGCACTATTACAGTCTTTTTAGTGATTACGGTATGCGATGTGCACAGGTATTAGCAACTAAAAGAGATTTTGATTTAGGAATACATAGGGACAATATGATTAACTGTTATGAAGGTTTATTGTCTGAAGGCATAATACCAATTGCCAATGAAGATGATGCTGTTTCTGTAACAATGTCTATGTTTTCTGACAATGATGAATTAGCAAGCTTAGTTGCCGAGTTAATAGATGCTGATAGACTTATTATTTTATCAGATACAGATGGCTTGTATACTGGACACCCAGACGATAAAAACTCTAAAAAAATTAGCCAAGTTACACATGACCAAGATGTAGAACAATATGTTAAAGCAAGTGGAAAAAAAGAAGGAGAAGGCCGTGGTGGTATGGCTTCAAAATTAAAAATAGCTAAAAGCACCGCTAAAAAAGAGATTCCTACTTACATAGCAAATGGTAAAAAACAAAATGTTATTGTAGATATTATTGATAACAAAAAAATAGGAACAAAATTTATTCATTAAAATAAAAAATATGAAATTATTAAGCTCCAAAATAAAAAATGACGTTCTAGAGTCAATGATTAAAGTTATTGATAATGACAGAGAAAAAATTCTAGAAGAGAATAAAAAAGATATTGAAGCTTTTAACAAAGAAGATCAAGCGCTTTTAGACCGTTTAATAGTTAACAATAGCAAAATAGACGGAATGATTAAAGCTATTACAGAAGTAAAAAACCAAGAAGACCCTGTTAATCAAGAAATATCTAGCCTAACTTTAGATAGTGGATTAGTAGTTACCAACAAAACAGCCCCATTTGGCACTATACTTATTATTTATGAGTCTAGACCAGATGTTACAATAGAGGCTGCAGTTTTAGCTTTTAAAGCAAATAATAAAATTTTATTAAAAGGAGGTAAAGAAGCCCTATACAGTAACAACATACTAGAAAAGTGTTGGCATAAAGCATTAGAAGAAAATAATGTATCTACAGACTGGATTAAGCTTTTACACTTAAAAAGAGAAGAAACACAAGATTTTTTAAAAAACCCTCCTGAAAAGCTAGATTTAATTGTGCCTAGAGGAGGCGAACGTTTAATAAAATTTGTAAAAGAACATGCTAGTTGTGCTGTTTTAGTAAGTGGTCGTGGTAATAATTTTTTATATGTTGCTGAAGATGCAAACTGGACTAAAGCAATAAATGTAATTGTAAACGCAAAAACTGATAAAATATCTGGTTGTAACTCATTAGATAAAGTGTTAATTAATAAAAACATTACTAATTACGAGGCTAAAATTAAAGAGTTAGAACAAGTATTAGATCAATTAAATGTTAGTATTATAACAGATAACAAAACGTCTAAAATAATACCCAATAACCAAGAGATTAAAAAAAATAGTACTTGGTCTCAAGAATTTTTATCATTAAAAATTCTTATTGGTGAGGTTGCCAATTTAGATGATGCTATAAAAAAAATTAATACTTACTCTGGCGGTCACTCTGCTGCTATTTTAACTGAGGACAAACAAAAAGCAGATACATTTATGCAACAAGTAGACAGTGCAGCTGTATACCATAATGCATCAACCAGATTTACAGATGGCGGACAAATGGGTGTTGGTGCTGAGCTTGCAATTAGTACTGATAAATTACACCATAGAGGACCGCTTGGATTAAAACAATTGGTAACTAATAAATATTATGTCTTTGGAGACGGACACATAAGAGAATAGGCATAAAACATAGGTTTACCTCAATAAAAAGAGACTATTTCTAATATTAGAAACAGTCTCTTTTTTGCTTTTACAAAAATAAAACAATATCAAATTCTTCATTCTTTAACAAGTCTTTAACATTTTAAAGTCAAATACAATCTTTTTCTTAAGATATTCATAAATAAAAAAATAGAAAAATCTAAAATGGCATTGCGTTCGTAAAACTAAGAGAGAACAGAGTTAATAAACTATAACAATTATGAACACTATACCTATGCTATTAAAAACTTCATATCAAAAGACTGCTACTATTTTTCAGGATTTTAAAACATCTGTAGACGAAAAAGTAAGTGCTTCAAAAGTAAATAATTCATTAGCCATATTAGTATTAACTACTACATTTTTATTATTACTGGGGTCTATTTACTATATGGTAACTTTTCAAAACGATTTCCTTCAATTTAACCAAGACAGAACAAATTCTACTTTTGGATTAATATTTATGGGCATTGCCACTACCCTATTGGTTTTTAAAGTTGCTTTTTTCTTATTTGTGCTTTACAGATATTTTAAATATAAACCTATTGAGTCTGTTTCTGATGATAAATTACCAACAGTTACAGTTATAGTTCCTGCTTATAATGAAGGTAAACAGGTGTATGATACTTTAGTTAGCTTAACAAATAGTGATTTCCCTAAACAAAAATTACAGTTAATTTCTATTGATGATGGTAGTGCAGATGACACTTGGGATTGGATGCAAAAAGCAAAACAAAGGTTAGGTGATAGTGTAGAAATATACCAACAACCAGAAAATAAAGGAAAAAGACACGCTTTATATCGTGGTTTTAATATAGGTACAGGAGATGTTTTTGTTACTGTAGATAGTGATTCTATAGTAGACGCAGATACACTACGTAATTTAGTTAGCCCATTTGTTGTTAATGATAAAGTAGGTGCTGTTGCAGGTAACATTAGAGTATTAAATAAAGCTAAAGCACTAATACCAAAAATGTTAGATGTTAGTTTTGTTTTAAGTTTTGAGTTTGTACGTTCTGCAGAAAGCACATTAAATTCTGTTTTATGTACGCCAGGAGCATTGGCTGCTTACCGTAGTTCTGCTGTTTTTAAAATATTACCAAAGTGGATTAACCAAACTTTTATGGGAAAACCATCGGATATTGGAGAAGATAGAGCTATGACAAATATGATTTTAAAAGAAGGTAACCACGTACTTTTTCAAAGAAACGCAAATGCATACACTAACGTGCCAGAAAAATACAAAGGACTTTACAAAATGTTTATTAGATGGGGAAGAAGTAATGTACGTGAAAACATAGAAATGGCTAAATATGTATTTACAAACTTTAGAAAAGAATCTAAAGCTGGTTCTAGATTGTTGTTTTTAAATCAATCTATAAAAATAATAATGAGCTACCCATTTTTAATATTTATGTTATTCTTTGTAGCAACGCATCCACTATTATTTTTAAGCTCTACGTTATTTAGCATACTAATTTTATCTACTTTCTCTGTTATATTTTATTCTAACAAGTACAAGCCACAAGAATCTTTATGGGCTTATACATATAGTATCCTATACACGTTTGGCTTATTCTGGATTACTCCTTATGCAATAGCAACAGCAAGTAGAAGAGGTTGGCTAACTCGTGGATTAGCAGAAAAAAAATAGTTTTAAAGGACTAAAAATAATTTTAAAAAGTAGATATATACATCATATATCTACTTTTTTTATATCTGAATATTAACACATTAGAAAAAAAAAGTAGACATTTTATAAGGTTAAAGTGTTTATTTCGACGAATTAATAAGAAAAAGATAAAATTAACATTACCAAAATGTAACATTTCTTGTTTTTCTGCGTATAAGTATATGCAGCCCTTTGGTTGCGCGTAAATTATATATTCAATGAGACAGCTTAAAATTACAAAACAGGTTACCAACAGGGAAACCGCATCGCTAGATAAATATTTACAGGAAATTGGTAAAGTAGATTTAATTACTGCCGATGAAGAAGTAGAATTAGCACAGCGTATTAAAGCGGGAGACCAAGTAGCCTTAGAAAAATTAACTAAAGCAAACCTTAGGTTCGTAGTTTCTGTTGCTAAGCAATACCAAAATCAAGGTTTAACGTTACCAGATTTAATTAATGAAGGTAATTTAGGTCTTATTAAAGCTGCACAACGTTTTGATGAAACTCGTGGATTTAAATTTATCTCTTATGCTGTTTGGTGGATTCGTCAATCTATATTACAAGCATTAGCTGAGCAATCTCGTATTGTACGTTTACCATTAAATAAAATTGGATCTATAAATAAGATTAATAAAACTTTTGCTTTCTTAGAACAAGCACATGAGCGCAAGCCATCTGCAGAAGAGATAGCTAAGGAATTAGATATGACTATTGAAGATGTAAAGCAGTCTTTAAAAAATTCTGGTCGTCACGTATCAATGGATGCTCCATTAATTGATGGTGAAGATTCTAACTTATATGATGTATTGCGCAGTGGCGAGTCTCCTAATCCAGATAGAGAGTTATTAATTGAATCTCTACGTACAGAAATAGAAAGAGCATTAGAAACACTAACACCAAGAGAAGCAGACGTTATACGTTTATACTTTGGTTTAGCAGAGCAACACTCTATGACTTTAGAAGAAATAGGAGAGACTTTTGATTTAACTAGAGAAAGAGTAAGACAAATTAAAGAAAAAGCTATTAGGAGGCTTAAACATACTTCTAGAAGCAAAATATTAAAAACATATCTTGGATAAACCATAACGGTTTAGAAGCGCAAATCATTTTTTTAACAACACATAACAACAGTAGTTGTCTTTTTGGTATAAAAATTGTAATTTGTGAACTGTAACAACAGTTTATCATGACTGTTCGTTTTTTGATTGATGAATGAACTCCGGCTGATTACCGGAGTTTTTCAATTTATATACCTAACATAGAGTTAACTAAACAAAACGCATCGTTTACTCATTCCCTATTTTTATTTTCTATAGTTTGATTTAAGTTTATCAAAATTTAACTCACAACTTATGAAAAAGATCATCACTTCAACATTAATGCTTACACTTTTAATATCCTCTTGTGACAAGAAGGTCATAGAAAAGCAAACAGAACTAAAAAGCAATCAGCAAGAAATTATTAATTCTGAAAATAAAAAAATAGCTGACTTGCCATTTCAGATAGATTCAATAACAACTCAAATACTAATACATCCAATTATTTCTATTGATAAAGATTCTGAAAAATATATAAACAGAAGCTCATACAAGAACAATAATATCATTAATCAAGGAATTAGTCAGTATGGAGATGTAATCAACGGTAACATCGTTAATTTAAAGTTTGAAGCATTAAACACAAACAAATTAATTGCGTTATCATCAAAAGATATAAAAATTACCAGTATAACCTTTTTAAGAGATATTTATAACGAAACAAATAAAGAAATTCTACTCTATTCTATTACAGATACAGACACCAATTATGACAAGCAAATAGATCATAAAGATGAAGCTACTCTATATATAAGTTATATAGACGGTAGTAAATTTAAACGTCTGTCATTAACTACTAAAGATATTGTACACCAATATAAATTCACATTAAATAAACAACGTCTTTATTTTAATACTTTAGTCGATATAAACAAAGATGGCGCACTAACTACTCCCCAAGACAAACTACACTACGGTTTTGTAGATCTTTTAAGTGATAACTTAGATATTACTCACTACAACCCCATATAAACAACAAAAGTCCTAGAAGTTAGCTTCTAGGACTTTTATTGTGTTTGGTATAATCTAATCAATGCTATAAAGTATTGTTTGTATAGCGCATACAAAGCAGTTTATAATTTGTAATCTTTGATTTTAGGGTATAAA
>NZ_JBDVAA010000156.1:0-27062 GCF_039943695.1 Cellulophaga sp.
TATCACTAAGGTTACATCTGTAGCACCTACTTTATTTAAATATTTACGGGCTCTTGCCAAAGCTGGAATTGTTGGAATGTTTATGTTATCTCTTAAAATAGTTGGAGCAGAGCCAGTCCCTCCTCCTCTACCATCTAAAATAATATAGTCTACGCCTACATCTAGTGCAAACTGTATGTCTTTTTCTATATGACTTGCTGCAATTTTAAACCCTATTGGAATACCACCAGTACGTTCTCTTACTTGCGCTGCAAAAACTTTAAACTCATCCACTCCGTGAAAATCTGGAAAAGTAGCAGGTGATATTGCTGTTTCACCCTCTTTTAAACCTCTAACTTCTGCAATTTCTTTACTTACCTTAGAACCTGGTAAATGTCCGCCAGTTCCTGTTTTAGCTCCTTGCCCACCTTTAAAATGAAACGCCTGCACATTGTCTAGCTTATCCCAAGAAAAGCCAAATTTTGCTGATGCTAGTTCATAAAAATACTTACTATTACTTTCTTGTTCTTGAGGCAACATACCTCCCTCACCAGAACAAATACCTGTACCAGCCAATTCTGCTCCTTTAGACAGTGCTATTTTGGCTTCTCTAGATAATGCTCCAAAGCTCATATCACTAACAAATAAAGGAATATCTAAATGCAAAGGATTTTTAGCTTTAGGGCCAATAATTACTTTAGTTGCCACATTATCTTCATCTAGCAGCGGTCTACTTGCTAATTGCGCTGGTAAAAACTGAATATCGCTCCATTTTGGTAAGGTATTTCGATCTACTCCCATAGAGTCCGAAAAACCATGGTGCCCTAAATTCTTTAACCCGTTGGTAGCTAATTCTTTAATATAACCAGTGTATGGCTCTGTCTCTTCTGGGTGCGTATCTGCATAAGCTCCTAAATATGCATCTCTATTAAATGGTTGTGGACTATCTGTCAAATAAGCATTTATCTCTGCCTCATCTACAAAAAGATTATCTCCATCAATTTTTGTGGTAAACTTATGTAGTACCTCAGCATTATTATACTCAGACACTCCAGTATCAACTCTATAATCCCAACCATGAACACCACAAATAAGATTATGACCGTCTACGTGACCATCTGACATTAAAGCTCCTCTGTGCAAACATCTGCCGTACAATACAGAAATATCGTCATCAAATTTTACTATTACTAAATCCAATCCATTTACTAATGCGTGTTCTGGTTTTTTATTTTCTAAAGAGCTTACTTGGGCAAGTACAATTGGTTTTTTCATAGGTGGTTTGGTTGTAGGTATTATTAGTGGTTATTTTCTATTGCTTAATTTACAAAAAGAATATAAGATTGGACGAATATATAATAGAAACCTTTCAATACTAAAAACAAATCTTTAACAAACAATAAAAGCACCGCTTGTGCGATGCTTTTAATATAAAGTAACCTTTAAAACAACTATTTATTTAACTATTAAAAAACCAATTTTAATCTCAATTGTAATCTTACAACATCACTATTAAAATTACTTTTTTAATAACTCTTTCTGCTCTACGGCCTTATTATAATTTGCCTTAATTGTAGGATGACTATTAAAAAACCTTTTACCATTTTTACGCTTTAAAGTAACCTCAACATTACCATTTTTATTGGTATTTATATCCGTAACTACAACAGTAAGGTTTTTTAAACTTTTATAATTTGCAAGTCCACCACGTTTAATAATAAAGTTTTTTTTGGGTAAAATTAAATGTTGATAAGTAGCAGAAGATGCTTCTCCTATTCTAAGCTCTGTACCTACTTTAATGTCTGAATTTAAAGGTTTTGTATTTGCGTGTAAAACCACTACCAAACATAAACTCATTACTAATGTTATTATTTTTTTCATATTCTTAAAATTTTAGATTGAAAATAACAAAATGCAATAAAAAACACTAGTATTTTAAATATATTTTAACAAAAACAAAAGCACCGTAAAAACGGTGCTTTATATTCAAGATTTGAGGGGAACAGTCGTATTTTTATTTCGCTACAATTATAAAATCAGATCTTCTGTTTATTAAATGCTCTTGTTCTGTACATTTAACACCGTTGCTACATTTATTTTTAAGTTTTATTTCGCCAAAACCATTGGCACTTTCTATGCGGTCTATATCTACACCTTTAGATATTAAGTATCTTCTGGTAGATTTTGCTCTATTGTCAGACAATTCTAAATTATAGGCATCTTTACCTCTAGAGTCTGTATGCGATTCTATTTTTATTTTAGTCTTTGGAAATTCATTTAAAACAAAAAGCACCTTTTGTAATTCTATTTCTGCTCTTGGTGTAATGTCATACTTATCATAATCAAAATAAATAGGATCAACTTTTATTTTTTCTACGTTATCCTCCTTTACAATTAAGCTTTCAAAAGGTGTTAAAAACACTTTGTTATTTAAAGATGGTTCTTTAGGATTTTCTTGTGTTGCTATTGTTATTGTTTTTTTAGAATACTTATCCTTAGCAAATACAATTTTACTTGTTTGGTTACAAGGCAAAACAAAATTATAATAACCATTTACATCTGTTTTACTATTTTCTATTAGCGTATCATCTTCATCATAAATAGCAACTGATACTCGCTCTAATGGCTGTTGGGTTAACTTATTATATACATTACCAGAGTACTCTAAACAGTTAACGGGTTTTGCTCCTTCAAAATGATAAATATCATCATCTCCCATACCACCATAACGGTTAGATGCTATGTAACCGCTGTTGGAAGCCATTTCTCTAATAAAAGAAAAATCGTCCATATTACTATTTATAGGTTTCCCCATATTTAGTGGTAATGAATACTCACTATTTGGTAGTATTTTAGATGCAAAAATATCTAAACCACCTAGTCCATAATGTCCGTCTGATGAAAAATACAACTCGTCCTTGTCTACAAAAGGAAACATTTCTCTACCTCTTGTATTTATAGTTGGCCCTAAATTTACAGGTTTACCTACCACATCTCCTGATGAAGATAATTCTACCATATAAATATCACTAGAACCATAACCACCATCCATATTAGATGTAAAATACAAATGCTGACCATCTGCACTTAATGCAGGATGACCACAAGAATAGTTTTTACTATTGATACTTAAAGACATTACATTAATTAACTTATTATCTGCAATTGTACCCTTTAATATTTGCATATTAGATAACCCATCTGCATTGGCTGTAAGCTTATTTTTTTTGATAAAATTACGTGTAAAATATACAGTTCTTCCGTTGTTAGATATTGCTATGGTTGCATCATGAAAACTAGACTCCATATTTTCTAAAAACTTTTCTGGTACAAAATCTTGTTGCTTAGGGTTTGTAAAATACAAATCTAAATAAGGTTGTTTGTTCCAAGGATAAAGTTTACTAGACTTAGCAGTGTCTCTAGCAGAGGCAAATACCAACCCTCTAGAATACATTGCGGGTGCAAAGTCTGACTTTGAGCTATTAAAAGGCATATTTTTAATAGTATATTTTGGTTTTGTCTTAGAAATGCTATCTAAATACGCCTTTTGTAATAAAATCATTTTTAGTTTAGTAGGGTTTGTATAATACTCTTTTAAAAGCTCATCTGCCCTATCTACATCCATACTAGCTTTTAAACTTTGTACTAGTTTTATAAGGTTGCTTTCTCCTACTTCTTTTCCTTTTATGCTATATAACTTACCATACCAATCTTTTGCATTTTGGTAATCATTTATATTAAAATAACTATCTGCTAAACGTTGTATAACGTGTAGTGATGGTTTTCTTTTTTCTGATGCTACGCTCGAATATAATTTTATAGCTTCACTAAACTTAAAATCTTCAAAATAAACATCTGCTCTTTCCTCTTTACTTTGTGCTACAGATAATGAAGCAAAAAGTATACTTAAAATGAATAAACTTTTTTTCATATCTATATTTTTAAAAGAATCTTGGTGATAATGCTCTCTTTTTAGAATTGAAAACACTGTACTTTAAAATAACTTCATGAGATCCATTATTATAATCTCCTAAATCTGTTAACGTATAATCATATGCGTAACCAATAAATAATTCTTTGGTTATGTTAAAACCTGCTAGTGCACTAACGGCATCGTCATAACGGTAAGCTGCTCCTAAACTAAACTTTTCTTTTATTAAAAAATTACCAGAAACATCTACAGTAATTGGCGCTCCAGATACGTGCTTGGTTAAAATAGTAGGCTTAAATTTTAAATTGTTAGACAAATCAAACACATAACCACCCATTACGTAGTACTGACTTTTACGGTCTGTTACAACCTCATCATTATCTTTTAAAACAGACGAGTTAAAAAGATTTTGGGTAGATACACCTGCGTACCATTTTGTTCCGTACATAAATGCTCCTACTCCTAATACAGGACGTACATCTTTATTGTTTTCATTAAAAACAGGATCCATATTATCTTCATAAGATCCTTTAGACCAATCTATGTTTAAAATGTCTACACCAGCGTTTATACCTAATGATAGTTTAGTTACATAGCCTAGAGGCAGTTCATAAGCAAAATTACCGTTTACAGTAATGTTATTAGATGCTCCTAGCTTATCATTAATAGCACTTAATCCTAAACCAACTTTTTCTCCAAATTTACCTTGTATAGAAAAAGACTGGTTGTTTGGTGCCCCTTCTAAACCTACCCATTGAGAGCGGTGTAAAATGGTTGCTTCTAATTTGCCACTTGTTCCTGTATAACCAGAGTTAAGTGCCATAGTGTTGTGCATATATTGTGTGTACTGCGGTGCTTGCTGCGCATTTGCAACACTTAATCCAAACAGACTAAGTAATAGCAGTGTATATTTTATATTTTTGGTTAACTTCATTTTGATACTAATTTGGGGTTGTTGTGTAGGTTAATTTTATCTTGCTATTTGCAGCCAGCCCTTAAGCGTTCTGTTTAACTCCGGAATAGCAATAATGTAATAGTAAGTACCAGATGGTAAATGGTCTCCTTTGCTTAAAACACCATTTACATTGGCAACACCGTTCCAGTCGTTTCTGTAATTAACAGCTTCAAAAACTTGGTTACCGTTTCTGTTAAAGATTTGTACTGTATTAGACGCATAGTCTTCAATACATTTTACTTTAAAAAAATCGTTATAACCATCATTGTTTGGTGAAAACTCATTGTAAACAAATAAGCAAAATTCTTCACCTAAAACCTCTCCACAAGAAATGACTCCTACTTCTAACGTTTCTTGTTCAGATGTACATCCTGTAGCACCATCATAAGTAACTGTAATTTCTGTATTTGATAAATCTTCCCAAGTAACAGTTACAAAGCTATCTGTACTTGTACCACCTTCTGTTATTGTACCTCCAGTAACTGTCCAAACATAATTTTGCTTGCCTGTTTCTGTAGTATACATATAGGAATCTTCTAAACAAGCTTCTTCAAAAATACCTGTAATTGTAGCTTGTTCTGCTTCTTCTATTGTAATAGTTATTGCTAACCTATCATCACTCTCACATCCAGATGTTAAGTTTGCTACATAGTATGTTGTACCATCTTCCAAAACTGTATCAGAGGCTAGCATTGTACCTCCTGTTTCTGAATCATAATAAACAACAGCCGTTTCGTTTATCTGTATATCTGCCAAGGTAGCATTACTTGTACTACAAAATTCTTGTGCAGTGTTACTCGTTGTTGGTGCAGGTTGTGTAAAGGTTACTGTAATAGCTAATCTTGTACTACTTTCACAACCATTTTCTGTATTAGCAACATAATATGTTGTACCATCTACTAAAGCTGTAGAAGGATCTAACATTGTACCTCCTGTTTCTGCGTCATAAAAAACAACACTAGTTTCATTAACTTGTAAGTCTCCAACTACCGGATTGTTTGCTTCGCAGAAAACTTGCGTAGTGCTTATAGTAGTTGGCGCTGGTGTATCTAATATTGTTACTGTAATTTGTATACGCGGTAATACAGATAAAGGAACATTTAAAAGTCCTACATAGTAAGTACCACCATCTGTTAATACTGTATTAGCATCTACCGTTGCACTGCCTAAAAGGCTATCAAAAAACACAACATTATTACCATTTACATCTAAATCTAGTAACGTTGCATTATCAGAAGCGCAAAAAACCTGATTTAAATTATCTAGTCTAAAGTCTGGAATTGTAACTATAACATCATCTGTAATACTACAAAGACCTCCTGATATAAAAACTTCTAATAAATTATCTATATCTGATAAAAGATCTGTACCATCTACTGCTATATTAAATTCTAAGTTAGCATCCAATATACCTGTGTAAGTTGTACCGTTTAGCGCAACAGTAATTTCATCACCAGCATTAACATCTCCTGTTACAGAACCTGTAATATTTGTTGCTGGGTTTACCTGGAAAATATTAATTAAGTTAGCTAAGCTAATATCTGTATCTAAAGTAACATCTACTGCTGTACTTGCAGAATCTACTATAGTTACTTCTACAGGTTTTAAATCGCCATCTGCATTTTTACAACCAGCAAGATTATCTGTACTACCTACATAAAAAGTATAGGGACTATTAACATCTGTTAAACCCGTAATAGATAATACTCCGTTTTCATCTATATTGTATGTTGCACCGTTTAAAACCATACCATCTGTAATTGGCATTGTTTCTGCGCTGTCTAAAAACCAATTGTATGTTGCATCTATAGCACTAGAAGGTACTAATACAACTGTACTTTGTGAACATAAAGGGTTTTCATTACCAATTACGGTAATATCTGCAGCTGTAGGTGTTGCTATTACATTAACAGGAACCTCTACTCTAGCAGATTCTTCCGGACAACCAATATGAGCAGATGCTACATAGTAGGTTGTATTACTATTTAAAGCAGGAGTAGTAAACGTATCTCCAGAATTTACAGTTGCTAGTAAATTACCACCTGTTTCTGCATCATACCAACGTAATTCTACTGTTGCACCTTGTGCCGTAGCTACTAGGTCTGCTGTAGAACCACTACATATATTTATATCTGTAGTAGATGTAGATAAAATTGGTTGCTCTGGAGCTCTATAAATATCATAAATACGTATTTGTTGACCAACAGCTACGTTTAATAACGAAGACAAACTAACGGTAATCCTATTAACAGATTCTCCTGGCTTAAACGCTAATACTGTACTATTTCCACTCTGTAATAATCCTAATAAGTCTAAAGACAATAAGCTTGATGCATCTGAAGTATAAACTTGCTCTGTACCATTACTTGCACTAATACTTACATTGTTTAATAAGCCTAAATTAACAAGAGAAGGGTCTACAGCTAAACGTATGTATATAACATCGTCTTGGTCTGAACCCGAATCAAAATAAATAGTTTGCTGTATGCTTGCTACAACATCTAAAACTCCTAATCCTAATTCTGAGTAGGTTGATGCATCGCCATCTAAAGCAAAGTTAGGATTTGCAACACCTGCACCTCCTAAATTTAATAGGTCTAAAGATATTCCGCTACCACTAAAAGAAGTATAACTTGGTAAGCCGCAACCAGCTGTTCCTGTAGTATAGTAAGACTCATAAACACCTAATTGCCTAGTGTTGTTTAACCCTATTAAAGATCCCATAGAATTGTCAATACGTATTCTATTGTATTCTTGGTCTGGTGTAACTGCTAAAAAATAGTTATTGTCTTTGTCTGCAACCACACGAACATCTTCTGTTGAAAAGCCATTAGTTGCATTAGAAAATTTTTCTAATACAGTAACTGCATTATTTTGTGCTTTTACAGCAAACTCCTGGTTACCTAAAAGTAAAACTCCTGTAATGTCTGATAGCAGGCCTCCTAAACTACCACCCAATAGACTAGACAGTATATCGTCTTGAGTTTCTATTTTAGTGTAACTTGTAGTATTTGCAGGTAAATTTGTAGGGTACTGCAACTCTAAATGTCCTGTGTAAGCACCTATACCTACAAGTATTCCGGAGCTAGCATTTATGTCTGCTTTAGTTAATAAATTGACGTCTACTGCATTATTGGCATTGTCTACCCTATCTTGTATAGGAACTGTTGTAGCGTAATTTTTTGTTTGTGATTTTAAATTTGTGGTAAGCGCGAGTAAGACTCCCACAAAAATGATTCTAATTTTCTGGGGTAAAATTATTTTCATTTAGTTAGATTTTGGTTAAGAACTAATTTGGTATAGTTATAACGTAACCTAGCTCATAAGTATTCTCCACTTATTGTGTTTACTCGATGAAATACACCCCATTTCGATGAAATACACAAAATTTTAAGAAATTGAAGATTATGCAAACGTTTGCAGTAATTTTTAAAAATAACTCAATCTTTTAAAAATTAACTATTTATAAAATATGTAACAAAAAAAACACTTTTAAAACAATTTACATTGTCTTAAAAGTGCAGCAATAAAATAGATTTTAACCTAAAAAATCCTATTTAAAATATAATTGTGTAAAGTATAATTTTCCGTTTTCATCAGCTTTAATATTTATAGCTGTATATGTAAAATCACCTTCCATTACTTTTTTGTGAGTTGGACTATTAATCCAAGCTTTTACAACACCGTTTGCTGTTCTAAAATCTTTAGCTAAGTTTTCTGATACAAAATCTGCTTTTGCCTCTACAGCTAAATTAGATGCACGTAAATCAAAATTATCGTGACTAATTTTTCCTGCATCAATCATATAATCATTGTGCTGTGCTGCATAACCGTATGCTACTTTACCATATTCTAAAGTATTTAAACCCTTAGAAACTCTGTACTCGTTTACCAACGCTATTACTTCTTTCTCTAATTCACTAGAAGTATCTACTTGTGCGTAAATAGCATCTTCTTGCTCAACACTCTCTGTAGTACAAGAAGTCATTGTAATAAATAAAGCTAAAAGTCCTATTGGTAAAAATTTAAATTTTGACATGGTAAAAAACATTTGTAGGTTAAATCTGAGACAAAGTTACCACGCCTTTAAAGCCTTTTTTTAAATTATCAAATGAACGCACTATTTTAAACGGTGAACTGCAGAATTGTGTCCTTAAAGCATCTATAAAAAAAATCGTCAAAATTTTTCATCCCTAAAATATGCAGATTATCTAGGGTTAGCCACTTTTTAATTAATAGTAAAAAAGTTAAAAGGAGAATACATTTTTATTCTCTACAGTAATTATATACTTTTAGATCTGAACTCAACTACAACTCAAAAATGAAAAAATTAGCGTTTTTAAAAGTCGTTACCGTTATAGCAGTATTTAGTTTTACTACACAAACAAAAGCTCAAGATTTAAAAATTGCTGTAGATACTACGGTAGTAACAAACCACACTGCTACTATTAACAGCACTAAACTTACCTACTCTGCCACTACTGGTACACAACCTGTTTGGGATAAACAAGATAATGTGGTTGCTACGTTATTTTATACCTACTATAAAAGGACCAATGTTAATAAAGGAGAAGAACGCCCATTGGTAATATCTTTTAATGGTGGTCCTGGCTCGGCATCTGTCTGGATGCACATTGCATATACTGGTCCTAAAATTTTAAATATTGATGACGAGGGTTACCCTGTACAACCGTATGGTATTAAAGATAATCCGTATTCTATTTTAGACGTAGCAGATATTGTTTACGTAAATCCTGTAAATACGGGTTACTCTAGAATGGTAGCACAAAAAGACGGAAAAATGCCAGACCGCAAACAGTTTTTTGGTATTAATGCAGATATTAAATACTTGGCAGCCTGGGTAAATACTTTTGTTACACGTAACAACAGGTGGCAATCTCCTAAATATATTATTGGTGAAAGTTATGGCGGTACGCGTGTATCTGGCTTAGCCTTAGAACTACAAGAGTCACAATGGATGTATTTAAATGGTGTTATTATGGTATCACCAGCAGATTATAAAATATACAACGCAGACGGACCTTTATCTTCTGGTATAAACTTACCTTATTTTACTGCTGCTGCTTGGCACCATAAAATGTTACCTGCTGCTTTACAACAAAAAGACTTGTTAGAGGTATTACCAGAAGTAGAACAATACACCATAGACAAGCTAATGCCTGCTATTGCTAGAGGTGGTTTTATAACAGATAACGAGAAGCAAGAAGTTGCAGAAAAAATGGCGTACTACTCTGGTATGTCTAAAAAAGCAATTTTAGACCATAACTTAATGGTGCCTACATCTTTCTTTTGGAAAGATTTACTGCGCAATAAAAGCGGACATACTATTGGACGTTTAGACTCTAGGTATTTAGGTATAGACAAAATGGCTGCAGGTACTAAGCCCGACTATAATGCAGAGCTAACCTCATGGTTACACTCTTTTACACCTGCAATTAACTTTTACCTTAGAGAACACTTAAACTTTAAAACAGATCTTAAATACAATATGTTTGGTAGTGTACACCCTTGGGACAATAGCAATAATAATGTTAGAGAAGGTTTACGCAAAGCAATGGCAGAAAACCCATACCTAAAAGTATTGTACCAAACAGGGTATTATGATGGTGCTACAACCTACTTTACCTCTAAATATAGTATGTGGCAAACAGACCCAAGCGGAAAACTAAAAGACAGGTTTACTTTTAAAGGCTACAGAAGCGGACATATGATGTATTTGCGTAAAGAAGATTTAAAATCTGCTAACCAAGACATTAGAGCATTTATTAAAAACAGTGCTGCTAATGGTAAAGCTGCTAAGTATTAGAGATAGGTTTTATGTTTGATAGAAATTTAGGTTATAAGCTTATAAATAAAATAAAAAAAACCGGAAAAATTTCAATTTCCGAAGAAAGTAAATGTTATTACCACTGTAAAATAAATGGAGAACCTAAAATTATTTCCTTAAATAAAGATTTAAGAGATTCAACTATTTTAAATTTTAACGAAATTCATAGGTATAAATTTACTGGAAATTATTTATTGATATCATTTAAAAATGGATATACGGAAATAATAAATTTGAAAACTAATAATAAAGTAAAAATTGAGAAAAAACTCTCATTCGCATTAACATATGAAAATCAAGGATATATAATTATAAATTCAACAAATAATTTACTTATATATGACAAAATTGAAAGCACTATAGAAGAGTTTACATTTTACAAAGAGCTAATTTTTAAAGCGATTACAGATTCAAAGCTAATATTTTACGGCAATGAAGGCAACAAAATATTCATTTTTGATATCGATTTAATTATAAATCACAAGCAAAAATCCTATGAAAATATCCCTTTTATTACTTGGAGCGATACTAATGAGAATACAACACTATATGAAATAATTATCAAAGATCAACTTCTATTAATTTTAAAAGGTACATCTGTTATATGCTTAAATATTGAAACTGGTAAAGTAGTTTGGTCTCTTAATAGTGAGATAGCTAAAAGAATGGGAGTTATTTCTGGCGAATATTTATACACAGCATCTAACACAAGTCTTACTAAAATAGTTATTGCATCTGGTAAGGTTGAGTATGCGATAAGATTTCAAGAAGAATATCTGCTAGAAAAATTAATAACTCTTTATGGGATAGAAGATTTAACCTTATTTAAAAATGAGTTATGGGCTTATACTAAATTTGGCACCTTATCTTTAGTTTGTATTGATACAGAAACCGCTTACTTTAATAAAGTAATTCCTTTAGAAAGTTTAGGCATTAAAACTGGTATATTTTCTTTTCAGTTTTATAAAGACAAGCTTTTTATTCACGATTACGATTATACGTTGCACATTTTTGAAAAAGAAAAAGTAATTTAATTTAGTTAGATGCATTCAACGGCACAAGCAAGATGCTTGCGCTAGTGGGGGGGGGGTAACAGCACAAGCGTGACGCTTGTGCTAGCGGGGAATTATTTTTGAATTAATAGATATTTCAAATTAGACTTTATGCTTAAAAAAATTAAAATAATCAAAAACAGCAAAAATTATCAGATATTAAACTATAAACTACAAGTTTTTAATAAAATTAATAAGGAAAAAGTAATTTATGATTTAGCAAAAATAACGGAGATAACAACCATTAAGGACTCTTCTGAGGAAATTATGGTTGAAATAGGTAATCACATTTTAGATTCAAATTTAAGAGGTTTTGATAAGAAGTCTTTTGAATCTATTTCATTTTTAAATAATCCAAATTATATAATTCATAATTATAAAGTAATAATTACAAAAAAAGTGAACTCTAATTTTCAAGTAACTTATTACATTTCAGATTTACCAAAATATAATAATCAAAAAGAGATAGATTTAATAGGGTATCCTATTCATTCCTACAAAGATTTTTTTATACTTCATAAAAAAGAAATAAGCTTATATAATTATAGAGATGATAAAATTTTATGGTCTGTAGTTATTACTAAGATTGGAGACTTGAGTACCAGTGTAATAAAAACTATTATTAAAAATCAACTTCTATTAATTTTAAAAGGTACATCTGTTATATGCTTAAATATTGAAACGGGTACAGTAGTTTGGTCACTTAATAGTGATATAGCTAAGCAAATGGGAGTTATTTCTGGCGAATATTTATACACAGCATCTAACACAAGCCTTACTAAAATAACTATTGCAACTGGTGAGGTTGATTATACTACAAGATTTCAAGAAGAATATCAGCTAGAAAAATTAATAACTCTTTATGGGATAGAAGATTTAACCTTATTTAAAAATGAGCTATGGGCTTATACTAAATTTGGCACCTTATCTTTAGTTTGTATTGATAAAGAAACCGCTTACTTTAAAAAAGTAATTCCTTTAGAAAGTTTAGGCATTAAAACTGGTATATTTTCTTTTCAGTTTTATAAAGACAAGCTTTTTATTCACGATCACGATTATACGCTACACATTTTTGAAAAAGAAGAAACTAATTTAATTTAGTTAGATCCATTCAACGGTACAAGCAAGATGCTTGCGCTAGCGTTGGTTTTACTAGTATAATAATCATTTTGCTACACTCGAATAAACTTCCAAGTATCAAAAAAAATAGATGTATTTTACTCTAATTAGTTGCCGTCTATTTTCTCTGTTTAAAAAACAATATTGATAGAACTTACTTTAGGGTCTCAAAAAATTGAAAGCCTACATACACACTTTGCTGTCCTATTAGGAATTTGTTCGAATTCTATATAAATTTGAAAAAAACACATATGGTAAATGTATATTAATAAAATATCACTAATTTTTATTGGATTTTTTTTTATTGTTTCCTGTAATAGATCTAATAGTCAAATATTTTCTTGCTTTACAGATGACAATTTGTTAATGAATATTTCGATTGCAGAAGAGAAACTCATAAGTAATAAGTTTCTTGTAGATAATAGCCCAGAGAGTTATAAAAAATTGTTTATTAGAACTATTACAGATTATGATTTATTTAAAGGAGATTCCTTTGAAGAATTAAAAAAAATAATATTACCTCTTAACCTTTCTCAAGATTTTTCTTCTAAAGAAGTAGAAGCTTGTTTTATAGCTGCTACAAAACAAAACCCTAATATGTCAAAAATCTTAGAAGCAACTTCAAAAATTGATGAAATTAGAATGTCAGGAAATCTTCCAGAAGGTTTTACTTATGAAAATTTTGATATGACCCAGTTTATGAATGACAAATATAAAGTTACTTGGTTTGAGGGAGAAGAATGTAAGTTAATAGTCTTAATAAACATCTATCAGAATATTAAATCTTAAATTATAAAATACAAATTGAGTGTGAGACCGCCCTGCTAACGCGAGCGTCACGCTCGTGCCATAAAGAGTAAGCAAACAAGTAAAATGTGTGCACTAACAGAGAAACTAATTTACTATAATTCTACAAAAAAATAACTCTTAAAAATTATCAGTATCAGCTTAATAGCTACAAAACCCTTACCATTGTTAATAAGTAGTGCTTAGTAGTAAAGTAAAAAAGGGATAATCGTTCTATTTTTGCTAACTCTTTGTAAAATAAATTATGCGATATTTAGAAGTTGGCGATAAGCTTTTTAATGTAAAACGAGACGGTTTTAACGACTTTGCACGTTACTCTTTCTCAGAGGTTATTTCACTTACCAAAACCTTAGCTGTTTTAAAAAACGGAGTAAGATTGGTAAATCAGCCTCGTAAATCTTACATTATTAGTGATGTTGGTTATCCGGTTTCTAAAAATAAAGGTGCGCATTGGCACATTGTTACATTAGAAGCCATAAGAGATGCACAGGTAGAAAATGCCAAAATTGAAGCTTACGACTGGTTTCAAGAAAAAGAATTTTCTTTAAAAGAAATTATGTTTATTCATAGAAAGTTTAAAGAACTAGAAAAGCATTTAGAATAACCTAAATGCTTTTCTAGTTTCACTATACGCTTTTTAGGCTATTTCTTTTCGCCATTGTAAAAGTGTTTTTACTAATAATACACTTACAACTCCCATTAAAGCTAGTATTAATATTTCTGATATGTTAGAAGCTTCATAAGCTACAGCTGTTAAAAAGTGGTATATATTAAAAATGCCTAATAAAATTGCCCAAATTATAGAGGTTAGTCTAAACCACTGTTTAGATATTTCTAAAGTTGCTATACAAAAAAGCATTGCTATACCTTCAAAAAATATACGGTACAAATGGTGTTCTACGGGTACATCTCCTGTAGCACCTTCTATCATTAAACTCTCATTATAATACACACCAAATAAACCGTAAACGTGGTGCAGTATAAAGCCTACTACAATTAGCAACCAGTATATTGAAATTTTTGTTCTCATAAATTTTATTTTTTTAGATTGATCTTTTTCTACTTCTTGTTGGTTTTCTTGTTCTTTTCTTTGGTCTAAAACTGTTTTTTGATACTCAGCTAGTAGTTTAGCGTGACTTACCTTTGGTACTTTGCGTTCTATTTTAAAATAAACAGCTAAAGCCACTGATGCTAATACCAGCCAAAAGGCATCTATTGTAAAAACATCTAATTGGTTGTTTGCAAAGGTTTTAAAAAACCAATTACCAGATACCAAACCATTAACTATTGGTATTAAAAACCCTAAAACACTCCCACATAACAAGCTGTATTTGTTAATTATGTAATTGTCTCTTTTACTTTTAAAATAAATGGTTAACAATAGCCAGCCCACAAAAAATACGAGATACAAAATGGTTTGCCTACTTGCATCTAACTCTCTTGGTAGTAATTTAGATGCTATAAATGATAACGCTGTTATAGGAAACATACTTAAACATATGGCCAAATACACGTGCCCTACTCGCCTATTGTACAATTGCTTTGCTGCAGATATATTTTTTTTGTTACGTGCCTCTAGCCAAATAAGTACTCCAGATATAATTACAAAACAGGTTATTAAGGCTAGTATAAAGTAAACCACCTTTAAGTACATACCACCAAAATCTCCAAAATGTAGTTTACGTATGGTAAGCTCTACATCTTCTACATAACTGTTTACATATGGGTTTTTCTCAGATTCAATAGTATTGGTTGCCATTTTATAAACAACTCTTCCGTTACCTAAAAACTTTTCTTTAGAAGCTAGTAAACCATCAACCTGAAACATCATATTAGTTGCCCCATAATTCTTAATATAAATTTGCTGAGCTGTAAAGTTTTCCCATTTTTTATCGGCCTTAGCCATAAAAGAATTTACATCTAAAACAGTATCCATTTTTCCTTCTAACGGATAAGTTTTCATCATTGGGCGTATGTCTTCTAATAACTTTTCTTGATTATTGTTATACACATAATTAGCTGGCAACAACACAAAAACAGACATACATAAAAAGCAACTTGTAACTGCATATACAAACTGAAAAGGCAAACCTATTACGCCTAATGCCGTGTGTGCATCTGTCCAAACAGTTTTTAGCTTAGTTTTAGGTCTAAAAACATAAAAATTAGACACCATTTTTTTCCAATGTACAATTACACCTGTTACAATTGCAAACAAGAAAAAGAATGCTACAAAACCAGCTATGTAAATACCTATTGTTGGTAGTTGATGAAAAAAATGTAACCTGTATAATAGCTCTCCCAAACTATAAAATGCATAATACTCACTTATTTTATACGTTTCTTGATCTGCATAAAAGTAAGATGGTTTTTCTGGTACATTAACAACTGTGGTGTCTTGTGAATCTGTTAATTGTACATAAATATCCTTTTTAGCATCTGGTGGTATTATACGTATATCTCTACCGTAAAGTGTATGCCCTTCTGCTTCTATGCTTTTAATAAGCCTATTAAAATCTATATCTTCAGGAGCTAAAATTTCAGATGTATTTCCTTTTTCCCAAGCAGTAATTTCATCTTTTATAAGAGCAAAGGCTCCTGCAAAAAATATAATGTATAAGGCTACACTAATTACAATACCGCTAACGGTATGTGTATGAAAAAAAACATTGTAATTACGTTTACTCATTATACTAGAGGTGAATTAAGTTTTCCTAGATAAATTGCAATAGCTAACAGTAGACTTAGTACTAAATACACTAGCCAAACCAACCATCCGTTTTTAAATAAAAAAGGAACAACCATTAATGCTCCCCAAACTATAAATATGGTATAAATAGATGTTGCCAAAATTACTTTTGGATCTGGTAACCAAAGCGCTAATGCTATATGAACTAATGATGCTACAATATAACCGCCTACAATACCTGCAGATATTTTAGCAAACTGTTGCCAAGGATTTGTTGTTAAATATTTAGAATTTGCTGGCATAATTTATAGTGATTTTTCTAATAAAAAGGCTACTAAAAAAAGTAGTGTTAGTAATTTGTAGTTTACAATTTTTAAAGGAGCTAACAGGACAATTAAACTCCAACTTAGCATTAAAATAATTGTAAAAATTATAAGCCCTGCTCCTAATCCAAATGCATAAACAGCTAAAAACAAACTATATAAAAAAAGCACAATTGCTGCTATTTTTACACTTTTGGGTTTGTTATGTAACCAAAATAATAGTTTAAACTGTTTTGTAATTACGGCTCGTTTAGAGGTACTATAATGTAGCAAACAAGCAAGGGTGGTTACTAAAATTAATATGGTCATTTTTTAATTCTGTTTAATGTAAACATCCTAGCCTGGTACATAGCCAGACTAAGATGTTACTGCAAAAAATCCAACTTAAACTATTTTTAAAACTTATATGTAAAGTTTGCTAATAATGCTCTTGGTTGTTGTGGCGTAATGGTTGTCCACCCTTTATAATAGTTTTCATTAAACATATTATTAAGCTTTAACCCTACTCTATATTTATCTGCTTGATAAAAAACAGAAGAATTGTAAATGGTGTAGCTTGGCAAATCAAAAGTTCCGCCAGGGCCATAGTTAATTATAGAGCTTTCACTAGCTCCATTTAAACCAAAACCTACTCCAAAACCTTCTAAACTACCAACCTGAAACTCATAATTTGCCCAAAGGTTGTATAACGTTTCAGCTCCTGCTTCTACAGGGCGTGTACCTGCTAAAATAGCATTATCGGTCTTTGTAATTTCACTATCATTATTACTAAAACCAGCTTTAATATTTAATCCGTTAATAGGGTTTGCATTAATTTCTATCTCTAAACCTTTACTTTCTACTTCACCATCTTGTATTTTATTAAATGCAGATGTTGGGTCTGTCATAACTTTATCAGACACTGTAATATTATAATAACTAACAGTTGTATTTAATTTGCCATTAAACAAGTTTGTTTTAAAACCAAATTCTAATTGGTTTGCTTGTTCCGGATCAAAAGATTTTAGGGTTTGTGGGCCATCTGCAGGATCACCAACTAGACTAGGAGCAATATTTGTAAATCCGTTTTGATAATTTGCAAAAACAGATAACTTATCTAAAATTGGTTGGTATAAAACACCAAACTTAGGTGAAAATGCCGTTTGCGCATAGTCATCTGCATCTGTAGTTACATCACCTTCATTATCAAACCTATCTACACGTAAACTTGCCATTGCAGATAAAGTTGGCGTAATATTTAAAACATTAGATACATAAGCACTGTAGGTACTAGTTTTTGATTTTATATTGTTAGCAGTTTGTGATGCCAAAACAGACAATACTCCTGCCTCTGTTAGCGGGTAAGCATCCGTTTCTACTTCTGGTGTAAAAGGGTTATCACCGTTTGTATCTCCGTTTGGTAATACGTTACCATAAAAAGAGTAACCAGAACTTTGGTTTATGTTTGTTGCTTGGTAATAATCTAAACCAGCTACTACTCTATTACGTAAAGTTCCTATTTTAAAATCTCCTATAAAATTTTGTTGTATGTCTGTTGTATTAGTTGTGCTATTCTCTTTATTTATCATTCTAGAGAATGTATTAGGATCTAATGTTCCGTACTCATATAAATAAGAGTAATATCCTTTTGAAGATGTATTACTTTTAGATAATATGGTTTGCGATTTCCAAGCATCAGATAACTTATAATCCATTTCTACTCTGTAGTTAGATGTAGGATTCTCTATAGACAAATCATTAGATGTGTATGATAACTTATTATTATACCCTAATTCTGAAATACTAGAAGATGCAGATACTGCTGCCCTATTTAAAAACAATGATGTTGCATTTGTTTGTTCAGACTCAGTAATTTCTGCGTAAACAGAAAAAGATAATTTGTTATTTACACGATAAGATAAAGAGGGTGCTACAAAAAACGATTTTTGAAAACCAGCATCTTGGAAACTATCTTCTGTATGGTATGCTGTATTTAATCTAAAATAGATGTCATTATTTTTATCTAACGCTGTATTAAAATCACCAGATATAACAGACAATCCATAAGAACCTGCTGTTAAAGAAATTTGACCTCCGTATCCTTTGTATGGCTTTTTTGTAACTGTATTAATTAAACCTCCGTAAGATGTTACAGAGCTACCAAACAATGTAGCGGATGGCCCTTTTATAACTTCTATACGCTCTATATTTGCTGCATTTATAGTACCATTTGTTAAACCTGGCATACCATTAACCAACTGTGGTTGCACACTAAACCCACGAATACTATAGTACCCAGAACCATCACCACCACGTCCTGTAGAACTCCATAATTTATCTACACCAACTGCATTTTTTAAGGCATCATCAAACTTTGTTGTTATTTGAGACACTAATAAATCTGATGTAATGGTATTGTAAACCTGAGTGTTTTCTAAATCTTTTAAAGGTAATTTTGCTACATACGCAGTTTCTTTTCTAGAGAACTTATTTCTTCGCTCACCATTAACTACTACTTCTTTTAAAATTTCATTACCCTCATAAAGTTGTACTGTATCTAGAGTGTTTTCCACTCCTGTGGTAATAGTTACTATTACCTCTTTAGTTTTAAACCCAATATAAGAAACTAAAACTGTATAACTACCTGCTTCCAAATTTGATATACTAAAAGCTCCATCATAATTTGTTTGTGCTCCTAAACCTGTACCTACTACAGAAACGTTTACACCCATTAACGGGTTATTTTCTACATCTGTAACTTTTCCTGTTAGCTTACTTTCTTGTGCATTTGCAACAAATAATGCCACAAATAAAAATGCTAACGTAATTAAATTCTTCATTATCCTTATTTAGATTTATTTAAAATAATATTTATAATGCAAACATATTACAGGAAACAATACGAACCAAACATTATTTTTATTTATTCTAAATAAACTTAAAATCATACTATGTATTACTTTCACAACTACATAAAAAAAACAGAATTATGGACTTTTAACAGTTGTCTTACTCACTATTTATTAAATTTGACATACTATGATAGAGGAACTAAAAAACAGCTATGGTAATTTATTTGAAAAAGAATTATTACAAGAAATTCTTGAAGTTGCAACCTATAAAGAAGTTCCTGAGGGTTTTAAAATGATAGAAATAGGAGACTATGTAAAATCTATGCCTTTGCTAGTTTCTGGTGCCATAAAAATACTTAGAGAAGATAAAGATGGAGATGAACTACTACTCTACTATTTAGAAAAAGGAGAAACATGCACAATGACAATGGCTTGTTGTATGGGACATAAAAAAAGTGAAATTAGAGCCATAGCAGAGACTAACGCTAAGTTAATTATGGTTCCTATAGAGAAAATGGAAATATGGACCAGCAAATATAAATCTTGGAGAGATTTTGTTTTTGAAAGCTATCACAATCGTATTAACGAGCTCCTACAAACAGTAGATAGTGTTGCTTTTTTAAATATGGATCAACGACTTTTAAATTACTTAAAAGAAATGTCTCGTGTAACCAAAAGCATTACAATAAACAAAACGCATCAAGAAATTGCTTATGATCTTCATAGCTCTAGAGTAGTAATATCTAGACTATTAAAAAAATTAGAGAAACTTGGTAAAATAGAATTACATAGAAATAGCCTTAAAATCATAAATCTAAGTTAAGTGTAACATAAGTTACTGTAACACATATTAATAACTCATAAGTTTGTAGTCCAAATTTAAAACTACATAGTTATGATTATTGAACAAATATATACAGGTTGCCTATCTCAAGGCGCATACTACATAGAAAGTAATGGCGAGGCTGCTATTATAGATCCTTTAAGAGAAACGTCTCCTTACACTACAAGAGCTGAAGAAAATAACGCTACAATTAAATATATTTTTGAAACTCATTTTCACGCAGATTTTGTTAGCGGACACGTTACATTAGCTCAAAAAACTGGAGCTCCTATTGTATATGGACCTATGGCAGATCCGTCTTTTGATGCTATTATAGCTAAAGACAATCAGGAATTTAAAATTGGTAATGTTACAATAATTGCCTTACATACGCCTGGTCATACAATGGAAAGTACTACCTATCTTTTAAAAGATGAAAACGGAAACGACCACGCTATTTTTAGCGGAGACACCTTATTTTTAGGTGATGTAGGTAGGCCAGATTTAGCGCAAAAAGCAGGTGAAATTACAGAAGAAGATTTAGCTGGCTTTTTGTTTGATAGTTTACGTAATAAAATTATGCCTTTAGCAGATACTGTTTTAGTATACCCCGCACACGGAGCTGGTTCTGCTTGCGGAAAAAACCTAAGTAAAGACACCGTTGATACGCTTGGTAACCAAAAGAATACGAACTATGCTTTACGTGCTAATATGACTAAAACTGAGTTTATTAAAGAGGTTACAGATGGTTTATTACCGCCTCCTAGTTACTTTCCGTTAAATGTAAAAATGAATAAAGAAGGATATGATGATATTGCCGATATTATAAAAAGAGGTACAATAGCATTAGACCCAGATATGCTTGAAGCTTTAGCTAACAGAACAGGAGCTATTATTTTAGATGTTAGACACCAAGACGATTTTGCAAAAGGGCACATTCCTAGATCTATTTTTATTGGTTTAGATGGTAGTTTTGCTCCTTGGGTTGGCGCATTAATTGCAGATGTAGAACAACCTATAATTTTGGTTACTCCAGAAGGTAAGGAAGAAGAAACAGTTATAAGATTATCTAGAGTTGGATTTGACAATACCTTAGGGTATTTAAAAGGCGGATTCAATGCTTGGAAAAAAGCCGCTAAAGAGTATGATACTGTGAATACTACAACTGCGTCTAATTTAAGTAATGAATTAGATAGTAGTACCAAAGTTTATGATGTTAGAAAAGAGAGTGAGTACCTTTCTGAACATATGATTGGAGCTATTAATACTCCTTTAGATTTTATAAATAAGTATATAAAAGATTTTCCTTCTAATGAAAACTTTTATATTCACTGTGCTAGTGGTTACAGAAGTATGGTTGCTGCATCTATCTTAAAAAGCAGAGGCATACATAATTTAATTAATGTAAACGGAGGTTTTAATGCCATAAAAGATATTAAAATACCTGTAAGCAACTATGTTTGCCCATCTACATTGTAAAAAATAAAAAATGCTAAGGCTTTATTAATTTTATTGCTTTAGCATTTTTCTTTTTTAATTAATTACCTTTAATACGTTGCCACAAATCTGCTAATAGCTTTTTAGCCTGAGCTCTATTTTTTGGCTTTTCTTCAAAAACAATAGTCCCATTCTCATAAGTGTTTATTTTGTAGCTAAAAACAAAATCGTGTGCCTTATAATTCATACTTAATGTTCCAAAACGCAAATCATTAAAATACAAGTTATCGTTATAAATATCTACGGTATACCAACCTTTACTAATAGCAATCATCCTTTGTACTTTAGTATTGTTAAGTAAATCACCTAATAAATGATGGTTTTTAGTGTATTTTGAAAATTTGATTGGCTTTGTATCAAAAAAAGAATAATGTCCAATATAATAAGCATTTTTAGTCTCTACATTGGCAGTCCATAAAATTGTATTTAAGGGAGATGGTTTTGTTTCAATTTCTGTATAAGCTATATTTTGTTCTTCTAATTGTTTTTTAAATTGATAAAAAGCAGCACCTTTTAAAGCAAAAGTTAACGCCAAATAACTACTACTTAGTATTAAACCCAAGTTATTGTATTTTCTACGTTTAGAATCTGTCTTCTTTTGAAACATTGTTAAAATAAGAAACACTAAAAATGGTACTGTATACAAGGGGTCTACAACAAAAATAGTTTTAAATGCCAATCGGTTTTCTAAAGGCCAAAACAACTGTGTACCCCACGTTGTATGTGCATCTAATATTGGGTGCGTTACAAATGCTAAAAAGAAAAGCCAACACCAACCTTTAAAATCCTTGTACTTTTCAAACCTAGTAACCAACCACGCAAAAATTGGCGCAAATAAAACTGAAAATAACACCGAATGTGTAAAACCACGATGTAGTTCTAAGCCTGTAACAGTATCTGTATAAAAAGATGCAAAAGTATCTAAATCTGGTATTGTACCTGCAATAGCACCATAAAGCATTGCTTTGTTTCCTATTTTTTTTCCTAAAACAGCTTCACCTACTGCTGCTCCTAATACTATTTGCGTTAAAGAATCCATATATAAATTATAGTGTAACAAAACTAAACTATTAAGTTTAAAAATGTCTAAAACATTAAATTACTGTGCTTAGTAACATAAGTTACTTACCGTCTCAATAAAATAAAGTTACTTTGTAAATATTATAACTATTTTATTAGCAAAAATGGATTCAATTTTTCAACCTTGGCCGTGGTATGTGTCTGGCCCCTTAATAGCCTTAGTATTATTTTTATTACTCTTTGTTGGTAAAAACTTTGGTATGTCTAGTAATCTTAGAACACTGTGTACCATTTGCGGAGCAGATAAAAAGTCGGACTTTTTTAAGTTTGATTGGAAAAACCAAAGATGGAATTTGATTGTGATGATTGGAGCCATTATTGGCGGCTATATTGGTGCTAATTTTTTAACAGAAACTACTGCTGTAGACATAAATCCAGAGACCATAAAAAATTTACAAGAACTTGGCTTTTCTAGTGCTGGTAATGCTTACTTACCAACAGAACTTTATAGTTTAGATGCTTTAACAGATATAAAAAGTATTATAATATTAGCCATAGGTGGACTTTTAGTAGGTTTTGGAACTAGGTATGCAGGTGGCTGCACATCTGGCCACGCAATATCTGGCTTAAGTAACTTACAGTTACCATCTTTAATAGCTGTTATTGGCTTTTTTATTGGTGGTTTATTTATGATTCACGTATTATATCCTTTAATTTTTTAAGACTATGAGAACCCTTTTATATTTACTTATCGGCATTTTATTTGGTATTACTATGTTTAAGTCTGAGGCCGCATCTTGGTTTCGTATTTATGAGATGTTTCAACTACAGTCTTTTCATATGTACGGTATTATAGGCTCTGCTGTTGGACTAGGTGTTATTATTACACAACTTATTAAACGCTATAAATTAAAATCTATTCACGGAGAAGAAATAAAGTTTATTCCTAAAAACAAAAGTATTAGCAGGTATCTTTTTGGTGGTATTATTTTTGGTTTAGGTTGGGCATTAGCAGGTGCTTGTCCTGGACCTATGTTTACTTTAGTAGGCGCAGGTTTTGCTCCTATTTTAATTGTAATTGCTTTTTCAATCTTAGGAACATTTTTATATGGTATTCTTAGAGATAAATTACCACATTAAATTTATTTAAAATCTTTAGTTTAATGTTTTATAAGTAAAACATCACGCTAAAATTACATCATACAATTAAAAAAGGCTTCATAATTAAATGAAGCCTTTTTTGTTTTTACTTTAAATTTAGAACAATAATTATTCTTTATCTAAAACTAAATGCTCTATAAAAAATTCCATCATTCTACTGGTATCCATTGCTGTGTGTCCTTTATCCGGACCAATTTGTACTTCAAAACTTTTACCAGCATCTTGCAATGCTTTTATAAATTGTAAAGAGTTTGCTGGGTGTACATTGTTATCACTAGTACCAAAGAAAATCATTAACTCACCTTGTAAATCTTTAGCCATAGTAATTAAACTACTTGCCTCATACCCTTTTTTATTTTCTTCTAATAGGCCCATATAACGCTCTGTATACACGTTATCATAATTACGCCAATCTGTTACTGCAGAGTTTGCAACAGCTGCATGGAAAACCTCTGGATAACGCAATAATAAAGTTGCAGATGTAGTACCACCGTATGATGTACCATAAACACCAACTTTATTTTTATTAAAATAAGGTCTGTTATATAAAGATTTTATACCTGCTGCAAAATCATCCATTTCTGTAAAACCTAAGTTTTGGTATAAATTATCTAACAATCTTTTACCTCTACCTTTTACGTTTCTACCATCTACCTCTGCTACTAAAAAACCAAACTCTGTTAATGGGTTTGGTGTTGTAAAACGCTCTGTAAACTCGTTAGTTGCAGGACCACCGTAGTTACTTAAAAGAAGTGGATATTTTTTATTAGGATCAAAATTAGAAGGAAAATGTAAAAACCCGTGTAGTTCTGTTTTACCATCTGCAGAAGTAAACGTAAATGCTTCTACAGTTTTTAAACCTAACTTTTTAAATTCTGATATATCTGACGTACCAACTACAGCAACTTTTTTACCTTTAATAGTTCTTAAAGTAGTAACTGGTGCAGTATTATGAGTTTGTGCAACATCTACAAAGTACTTATTATTTGGTGCTAAAAATACAGAATGATTAAAAGCCGGGTCTGTTAATCTCTTATCTCCAGAACCGGTTAGTTTTACACTATGCAACTGTATTTTCATATGGTTTTCTCCACTACGCGCTGTGTAGTACATCACTTTTTTAGCTTCATCTACACTTACAATACCGTCTACCTCAAAATTATGTTTGGTTAATTGTTTAACTAGTTTACCACTAAAATCATATAAATAATAGTTGTTAAAACCAGAGCGCTCAGACGCCCAAATAAATTGCTTTCCGTTTTTTAAAACGTGCATTTCCGGACTATTTTCTGTGTAACTAGGCAACCATTCTTCTCTAATTACGGTTCTAGAAGCTCCTGTATTAGGATTTGCAGCTCTAAGTTCCATTATATTTTGCTTACGGTTTGTGCTGTGGTACAATAACTCCTTACCATCTGGTGTCCAGCTAACGTCATAAATATAAGTACCTAAATCACCGTCATTATAAGGCTTACCGTCTCTAAGATCTAATTGTTGTACTTTTTTAGTTTCTAAATCATACACCATTAAATCTACAGGTAAATTTTTAGCTCCAACCTTAGGGTATGCTTCAATTTCTACTGAGTCTTGTATTTGTGTTTGATCATATAAAACATAGTATTTTTTAGATTCTTTTTCATCAAACTTATAAAAAGCAACCTTTTTACTATCTGGAGACCACCACATTGCTGTGTTTTGACTTAATTCTTCACCATAAACCCAAGTAGCAATACCAAACTTTAATTGGTTTTCATCATTCCCTTCTGTAGTTATAGCAACAACATTAGAGCCATCAGCATTACTAAAAAACATATTTCTGTCTTTAGTAAAAGCTTTGTATTTACCGTTTGGCGACTCTGCAGATGCATATTGTCTACCACGAGCTGGCCTGTTAGCCCATTTAGCGTATCTATCGTCTTTTAATTTAGTTGTAGCTGTTGCTTCACCTTTACCAATAGTAAACTCTTTAGCTTCTCCGTCTTTTATATATTGAAAAGCAGTTCCTGCATCATTCCATTTAACGTAAGTTGGAGACATATTTACAGCTCTTCTAATTTGCGGAGCAACTTTTACATATTGCTCATAACCAGGCATTTTTTTTAGCTTATCTTGTGCAGACACGGCTGTAATTATACCTAGAGATAATGCTGCACAAAATGCAGCTTTAAAAGTGTTCAATTTCATTCTTTTGAGTATTTAATTTGGTTGCTAAATTTACAATTATTAAACTAATTTGTAACTATTACATAAAATAAGTTGTGTTTAGCTGTGCTTTTATATCATTTTTTTAATTCTATCTAAGTAAACTTTTAAAATACAATAAACCATAGAACAAACATTATCCTTATTTTTGTTGAAAATTGATTTTTATGCTTAATGTTGGAGTTTTGGGAGCAGGTCATTTGGGGAAAATCCATTTGCGTTTGCTTAACGAATCAGAAAAATATTCTTTAGTTGGATTTTATGATCCAGATGTTATAAACGGTAAAAAAGTAGAAGCCGAATTTGGTTATACATATTACGATAACATAAATAAACTAATGGATGCCGTAGATGTTTTAGACATTGTAACACCTACCCTTTCTCATTTTGAATGTGCAAAAAAAGCTATTGAAAAAGGTAAGCATATTTTTATTGAAAAACCAATTACAAATACTTTGGCAGAGGCCGAAGAGCTTATAGAACTTAAGAACAAATACAATGTAAAAGGGCAAGTAGGACACGTAGAGCGTTTTAACCCAGCTTTTTCTTCTGTAAAAGACAGCATTGTAAACCCAATGTTTATAGAAACACACAGATTAGCAGAATTTAACCCTCGTGGTACAGATGTGCCGGTGGTTTTAGATTTAATGATACATGATATAGATGCTATATTAAGTGTAGTTAATTCTAAGGTTAAAAATATTAATGCTAGTGGCGTGTCTGTAATTAGTAAGTCTCCAGACATTGCAAATGCACGTATAGAGTTTGAAAATGGTTGTGTTGCTAACCTAACTGCAAGTAGAATTTCTTTAAAAAATATGCGTA
>NZ_JBDVAA010000157.1:0-42830 GCF_039943695.1 Cellulophaga sp.
GCCTCTGGTATTACAGATGCTACTACTTTAGCTACTATAAAAACATCTTTAGGAAAAGAATACGGAACAGAAGGTTTAGCCAATAGCTTTAAACAAATGACATACATTTACCCTAATGCAACAAACAAAGTTGCCGTTGGAGATACTTGGGAAAATGAATACTCTGGTAAGTTAAATACTAAAAACAAGTGGACCTTAGATGCACAAGATGCTAACACAACCACTTTAAGCTGTACTGCAGATGTTATAATGACAGTTAAAGATGCAAATGCTAATATGGATTTAACTGGTACGCAAACCACTAAAGCAATAGCTAATGCAAAAACTGGTTTTATTAACACAATGGAAGTTACCGGAACAACTAACGGAAATTCTACTATACCAATGTTAGGAGATCAAAAAATACCAACAAAAATTACATCAACAATTACTTATAAAACTATAGAAGAATAAAATATGTTCAATAAAAACATTAAAATAGGTATAGCAGCCTTAATTATAGCATACGCAGTATATCAATTTATAGAAGGTAACATAGGTAACGGAATTGCCCTTATCTTACTTTCTCTTGTATTTGTATTTCTTTACTTTAGAAACGAAATTATTTTACTTGCCTTTTTAAGGATGAGAAAGCAAGACCTTGCTGGAACCCAAAAATGGTTAACTAAAATTAAAAATCCTGAAGGTGCTTTAACAGTTAAACAACAAGGGTATTATAATTACTTACACGGAATTATTTTTTCTCAAACAAATTTAACTCAGTCTGAAAAATACTTTAAAAAAGCTCTTAAATTAGGCTTAACAATGGATTATGATGTTGCTATGGCTAAATTAAGCTTAGCAGGTATTGCAATGCAAAAAAGACGTAAAAGAGAAGCTACAATGCTTTTAAACGAAGCTAAAAAATTAGACAAACAAGGTATGCTTGCAGATCAGATAAAAATGATGAAGCAACAAATGAAGAAAATCTAATTATATAGAATAGTATTTTTAATTTAAAAAGCCCATTAAACTAAGTTTAATGGGCTTTTTAAATTAATAGTAATAACTACTTAATCTACTTTATAATATCCTTTATTAGGAATTTCAATAGTATACTTTTTTCTAGAATTATTATTTAAATGAGGCTCTCTTAACCAAGGATTGTGACGTTTTAAAATCTTATAGTTAATCTCGTACTCATTTGCAAAGTCAGCAAAATTAGATACAGGAACATCTAAATCTACCGTAAAGCTAGGCACAGCTTTATACATTTCATCTTCAGAAATTTCAAAACCATATTTTTCTGGTGCAGATAAAATTTCTTTTATTGCCATAATCCTAAATAAATATCTCCCTGTCTCCTGCCCTAATAATAAATCGTAATAAGAATCTACCTTCTGCTGTGTTAGATATTTATTAATAGCTCCTGCACCTGCATTATAAGAAGCAGCTGCCAAAGTCCAATTTCCAAATTTATTTTTATACTTTTTTAAGTACTTACAAGCAACCTCTGTAGATTTTTGAATGTGGTAACGCTCATCTACATTACTGTTAACCTCTAAACCATATTCTTTACCTGTAGCTCTCATAATCTGCCAAAATCCAGTTGCACCTGCAGGCGACACTACATTTTGTAATCCGCTTTCTGCAACCGCTAGGTACTTAAAATCATCCGGAACTCCGTTTTTAGCTAAAATTGGCTCTATTATAGGAAAGTATTTATTAGCTCTTTTCATTAACAACAAAGCATTAGATTGCCAGTATGTATTTACTAAAAACTCACGGTCTATACGCTCCATAACTTCTGGATCTGTTAATGGTACAGCTTCACCTGCAAAATTTAAATCTGCAGGAATATCAATAGAAGTAACTTTATATCCATTTTCTGGTGTCACAACATCTACATCTTCATTTAACTGTGGTATTACAGAAGTACTCTGTACTGCAAACATTAAAGAGCCTGCCACTAAAACCACTCCCAAAAACATCAATATACTTTTTACTATTTTCATCCTATATCTATTTCTATTTAAATTCAATTGCTACCAAAGATATTAAATACCTTATCTATTCTAAAATTATTTGTGGCAAATGCTCATTAAACCACTTAAATCTATTTATTACCATAATATGAGTTCCTTTTGGTACTATAATACAGTCTTTTATATGTTTTATAGGAAAAACAGGATCGTTATCTCCGTGTATATGAACTAAATCTGGACTATATTTTTCTTGATTCCAGTTTATAATCTGTTCTAAAGACCAATCTATGTAATATTTGTCGTTAACAGATAAATATTCCTCATACAACTCTAAACGTTTGGTTACCGTTTCTCCAAATGCATACTTAGCTAATACTTCCATATTAGTAACTAAACCTGTTGGCAATAACTTATATGCCTTGGTATACTTTGCTAAACGCATACGTTTAGGAAGCTCATACTTTGTTTTTACACTTGATATAATTATAACTTTCTTAACTTTAATATGTTTGGCCATTTCCTGAACCAAAATACCACCAAAAGATACACCTATTAATACAACGTTAGTTTCTTTAATTTTAGTACACATCTCCTTTGCGTACTCGTCTAATGTCATATTTTTTGCAGGTACAAACCACTCTAATAAATGTTGATTAAAATTTTCTTCTGGTAATTTAATGTTTTTAAATATCGATGGGTTTGCAGCCATACCTGGCATTAAGTAAACGTTAACCATATATTAATACAACTATTTCTTTAGTAAATTGAAAACTAGGTTTTTACGTATTTTTAACGTAACTTTGTTAGGTTGTTATCATTTTTTTCTCTGAAAAATATAATGATTTCACGATACTAAATATCGTTATTTTAGAACACAATAGCGCATATTTTAACTTCAATTTAAAATAAATACTATATGAATGCAGTAGAAATTAAAGACAATAGTTTTTTACGTCAGTATGAAACTAGAGTTAATGGGCATTTGGCCAAATTAGAATACTCATCACAAGAACGTAAAGTGTTTTTAACAAAACTTATTATTCCTGAAGAAATTATCGAAACTGAATTTAAAGAAGGCTTTATTAAGGCTGTTTTAAACGATATACAAGAAAAGAATATGCGAGTTGTTCCTACTAGTCCTGATGTCGCTAGCTTTTTAAGAAAAAACAAAAGACTCTACAAAGAAATGTTACCTATTGGTATACGTATCTAATAAAATTACAAAAGGTGCTTTAAAAGTTGTTCTACTTTAAAAGCACCTTTTTTTTATACCGTAACTTCGGTTTTAACAAAGTCAAATCGTACCAAACCATCCTCATCAATTTCCGTTAGTTGTATTGTATGCAATGTGTTTACCAACTCTGGGTTCCAAGGTGACTTAACTTTTACATAATTCTCTGTAAAACCAGTTATGTAACCTTCTTTATTTTCACTTTCAAACAAAACCGTTCTTGTAGATCCAAGTTGACTCTCATAAAATGCTCTACGCTTTTTAACAGACAAGCCACGTAACATTTTACTACGCTTAGCTCTTACATTTTTAGGTACTGCATTTTCCATGTCTGCAGCTACCGTATTATCTCTTTCAGAATAAGTAAAAACGTGTAAATAAGAAATATCTAATTCATTTAAAAAATGATACGTTTCTAAAAAGTGTTCTTCTGTCTCACCCGGAAAACCAACAATAACATCTACACCAATACAGGCGTGTGGCATAACTTCTCTAATTTTAGCTACACGATCTATGTATAAATTAGTTAAGTACCTACGTCTCATTAATTTTAAAATAGCATCACTACCACTCTGTAAAGGAATATGAAAATGAGGTACAAAAGAATTACTTTTAGACACAAAATCTATGGTCTCATTTTTTAATAAATTTGGCTCTATTGAAGATATTCTAAGCCTATGAATACCGTCTACAGTATCCAAAGCTTTTACCAACTCTAAAAATGTATGTTGGTGTTTTTTGTTTCCAAATTCACCTTTACCATAATCACCAATATTTACACCAGTAAGTACAATTTCTTTTATATTTTTTTCAGATATCTCTGCTGCATTCTTTAAAACATTTTCTAAAGTATCACTCCTAGAAATTCCTCTAGCAAGCGGAATTGTACAATAGGTACATTTATAATCGCAACCATCTTGTACCTTTAAAAAAGCACGTGTTCTATCTCCTATTGCATAACTACCAACATAAAAATCTGCTTCTTCAATTTCACAAGAGTGTACTTCTCCAAAATCGTTTTTAGATAAATCGTTTATATAGTCTGTAATTTTAAATTTCTCTGTAGCACCTAAAACCAAATCTACACCATCTACCGCTGCTAGTTCTTCTGGCTTTAACTGTGCATAACAACCAACTGCTGCTACAAATGCATCTGGATTTTTCTTTTGAGCTTGTTTTACTATAGATTTAAATCTTTTATCTGCATTTTCGGTTACAGAGCACGTATTAATCACATACATATCTGCAGCTTCTGCAAAATCTACTCTATCAAAACCTTCATCTACAAAGCTACGAGCAATGGTAGAAGTTTCTGAAAAGTTAAGTTTACAACCTAGTGTGTAAAAAGCTACTTTCTTCTTCATTTTTAATTAATTACAGCATTTTTATTGGGGTGCAAATATACAAATTACTTCTAGACCTTTACGGTGCAAGCCTTTCAATCTTCCAATTGTAATCTTCTTGCAACTCATATCTAATTCTATCATGTAACCTATTTGGTCTCCCTTGCCAAAACTCTATAGATACAGGTTTAACAATGTATCCGCCCCAATGCTTTGGTCTTTCTATTTCTTTATCTTTATACTCTTCCTCTAAAGATTTTAATTTATCTTCTAAAAACTCTCTAGAAGGTATCACCGTACTTTGGTCAGACACTATTGCACCTAGTTTACTACCATCTGGCCTAGATTCAAAATAACCATCAGATAAATTCTCTGCTATTTTTTCTGCCTTTCCTTTAATAATAACCTGTCTTTCTAAATTTGGCCAAAAGAAAGACACACACATATTAGGGTTGTTTGCTATTGCTTTACCTTTTTCACTATTGTAATTTGTGTAAAAAATAAAACCTTCATGTGTATATTTTTTAAGTAATACTACCCTACTTTTAGGAAAACCATCTAAACCAATTGTAGAAATTGTCATAGCATTAGGTTCCTCCACGCCATCTGTAGCTTCTACTTCATAAAACCATTTTTGAAATAATTCTATTGGGTTGTCAGATACTCCGCCTTCTAAAAGTTCACTTTTTTGGTATGATTTTCTGTAGTTCCCTAAATCCTTTTTCATAGTGTAATCTCTAATTTTACAACGTAAATAACATCGTTCTAAAACATAAAACAACTGTAATTTTACAACTACAAATTTACTAATTATTTAAGCAGAAGTTGGCTGGTTTTTACTGTTTTTAATATCGTTAACAATACTCTTATAATTAATAACTGCGACAGAAACTATAATAATTAAAACACCAATCCATTGTATACCCTTAATTTCTTCGCCCAAAATTATACTTGCAGTTAATATTGAAACCGGAATTTCTAATGATGTTAAAATACTACCCAAACCAATACCTGTAATAGGAAATCCTTTATTAAAGGCTATTGGAGGCAAAACTGCACCAAAAAAGCCTAAAAACAGTCCATATTGCCAAAAACTTAAGTTGGCATAGTCAAACTCCATAAGTAAGTCTGTATTCCAAATAAGTAATACTATTAGCAAACCACCTAAAACTAAATACTTACTCCTAACCATATTAGGTAAACTAACAGCAACTGTGTTAGATGCATACAAAGTAGCAGTATAACACATACTTGCCATAACTCCCAAAAAAAAACCTGTTGGATCTATAGCTTTGCTTTCATTAAAAACATTAACAGCAAATAAAGTTCCTATAATTACTAATAAACTCCCAAACAGTTTAAGTTTGTCTACTTTTTTACTTAAAATCATTTCTAAAACAACCCCCATCCAAATGGCTTGCATAAGAAAAATAATAGCCACAGAAACAGGAATATAATTAAGACTTAAATAATAAAAATAACTTGTTAAACCTGCTGCTGTACCAAAAAGTACTAACTTAAGTTTTCCGTTTTTATTTTCTTTAGTTTTTGCAACCGTGCGATTTTTTTTATTGAGTAATGCCAATAAAGCCACCCCTATAAAACCTATTAAATATTGCAATGTATTTAATCCGCTGGTACTAAATCCTTCTAAATTTGCTTTCTTTACAAATGTTGCCAACACACCATAACTAGCTGCCCCAATTAAAACAAATAGCGCTCCTTTTAACTTCTCCATATCTATAAATTATATTTTTAAAAGCTAAGACATTTGTGATGTAGTTTTGTAATAATTTTACACTACAAATTAAGCCTATTTAGCCTTTAAAAAGCCGGCAAAGATAAAACTTAAAAAATTGATAACAGTGTATACCTTTAAAAATCGAACGATTTACCATCTTCTCCTAATAGCACTGGAGTAAATACTTCTTCTGCCTCTTGCTTAAACAATTCGGTAGTTTTGTAACGTGTAGAATAATGACCTAAAACTAGAGCGCCTGCGTTAGCTTGCTTAGCTATTGTTGCAGCCTGTTTTGCGGTAGAGTGTTTTGTTTTTGTTGCTAATTCTGCTTCAGAATCTAAAAAAGTAGCTTCATGATACAATACATCTACCCCTTTTATAACTGGTATTATACTAGGTTCAAAAACGGTATCACTACAAAAGGCATAACTTTTAGGTTTAGGCGGATTAAAAGTTAAATCTGCATTAGCAACCAAAGTACCATTATCCAAAGTAATATCTTTCCCGTTTTTAATTTTTTGATAATAGCACTTGTCAATTTTATAAGAAGCTACTGCATCTATATTTAACTTGCGGTCTACTTCTTTTTCCTGAAACAGGAAACCATTTGTGTAAATTCTGTGATTTAATGGTATGGTAGATACTTTTACTTTGTCATCTTCATAAACAACGGTAGATTCTTTGCTAGTTAACTCGTGAAAATATAGCGGATAATTTGTCCAAGAATCCCCAAGTTTTAGCAACATTGTAATTGCTTCTTTAATTCCTTTTGGTCCGTAAATATGTAACTCTTTTTCTCTACCTAACAACCTAAAGGTAGATACCAAACCCGGAAGTCCAAAAAAATGATCTCCGTGTAAATGAGAAATAAAAATATGCTTAATTCTAGAAAACTTAAGCTTACTTTTTCTTAGTTGTACTTGTGTACCCTCACCACAATCTATTAAAAAAAGGTGCCCTCTTATATCTAATGTCTGAGATGTAGGGTTAGCCAGTGTGCGTGGTGTGGCTGCGTGGCAACCTAGTACAGTTAATTGCAAAATAGTAGTTATTGTTTGTTAGTATTTATAACAAACAAACATTGCTTATTTGCTAAAAAAAGTATTATTTAATTTAAAATTAGATGCCTAAATCACGTTCAATTTCTTCCATTTCTATAATATCCCTAGCTTCTTGTATGGTAGGAACAACAGATATTTCTTCTGGCACATCATCATAAGAAACCTTGTTAGTAACCAAAACAAAAGATTTATTAGCTCCTCTGTGCTGGTTAGATAAATCTAAAAACTCTAACACATCTGAACTTGTTAAAGCTGAAAAAGAGAAAAGGTTTACAATAATATTATCGTTCTTTATTTTCTCGTAAGCATTGTTTAAATTTTCTAAAAATTTAGCCAAAGAGATATTCTCTTGGTCTACAATTGTAGTTGTACCATCTTTATCAAAAACCATAGTAAATTATTTTATTTTAGATGCAAGCAAATAAATAACAGCCATACGTACAGCTACACCATTTTCTACCTGATCTAAGATTATAGATTGATTAGAGTCTGCAACATCACTAGTAATTTCTACGCCACGGTTTATTGGTCCTGGGTGCATTATTACTATTTCTTTATCTAAGCTTTCTAACAAAGCTTTGTTTACTCCAAATTGCTGAGTGTACTCTCTGGTAGTTGGAAAATAACTAATATCCATACGCTCGTTTTGTACCCGTAACATATTAGCTACGTCACACCAGTTTAACGCTTTACGCAAATCTGTTTCTACCGTAACACCTAAAGACTCTATGTGTTTTGGAATTAATGTTTTTGGACCGCATACTTTTACATTTGCCCCTTGTAATTTAAGTGCCAATATATTAGACAAAGCCACTCTAGAATGAAGAATATCACCTACAATAACAACATTTTTACCTCCTACATCTCCTAACTTTTCTCGTATAGAGTAAGAGTCTAACAATGCCTGTGTTGGGTGTTCATGTGCACCATCACCAGCATTAATTATTGCAGCTTTTACGTGCTTAGACAAAAACACACCTGCACCAGGGTTTGGATGCCTCATAACAACCATATCTACTTTCATAGATAATATGTTATTTACAGTATCTATTAACGTTTCTCCTTTTTTTACAGATGATTGTGATGCCGAAAAGTTAATTACATCTGCCGACAATCTTTTTTCTGCTAGCTCAAAAGAAAGTTTTGTTCTGGTACTATTTTCAAAAAAAATATTTGCAATAGTAATATCTCTTAAAGAAGGGACTTTTTTTATAGACCTATTTATTACTTCTTTAAAATGGTCTGCGGTTTCAAAAATGAGATTAATATCGTTTTTGTTAAGATATTTTATTCCTAATAAGTGATTAACACTCAATTCGCTCATTTTCGTTGTTTTATTCATTTATTAAATAGACAATGTCTTGCCCGTCATTCTCTTGCCAAAGTACTTGTACCTTTTCCTCGTTAATAGCATCTACTTGTCTACCTCTATAATTAGGTTGTATTGGCAAGTGTCTACTAAATCTACGATCTATTAAGGTTAGTAATTCTATTTCTGCAGGTCTACCAAAAGATTGTATTGCTGTTAAAGCAGATCTAATGCTACGTCCTGTATAAAGTACATCATCAATAAAAACCACTTTTTTATCTTCTACTAAAAAGTTAATATGGGTTTTACTGGCTTCTAGGGTTTTATCTCCTCTTCTAAAATCATCCCTGTAAAATGTAATATCTAAAGATCCTAGATCTATTTTTTTAACACCATACTCTTGTGTTAAAAGATCTGATAGTCTTTTTGCTAAATATATACCACGTGGTTGTAACCCTATTAAGACTGTGTCTTTAAAATCTGTATGATTTTCTAATAACTGACAAGCCAATCTATGTAATATGATTTGGATTTCTTTAGAGGAAAGTAGTACTTTTTTACTCATAGGTTAGGATACCAACGCTTTTGTTACACAAAAATAGCAATTTATACGTAAACTAGTTAAAGAAAGTAACCTCTTTATTTTTACTATGCTATTATTTTTTTAGACTGATGTTGGTTACGTTAGCCAATATCAACAATTTAACTTAAAAAATTAAGCATAAAAAAAGCCTAAACTTTCGTTTAGGCTTTTAAATTTATTAAAATGTGAGCTTACTTTTTGTTAGCTGCATCCATTTTATCTTTTAACGCTTGTAAAGCTTCGTTAGCATCACCTAAAGTTGGCTTAGCTTCATCAGCTGCAGCAGATTGTCTTTTAACAGCTGCTTTTACATTACGTTGCTCTTCTTCTCTGAAGATTGCAGTATGACTAGCAACAACTCTCTTAAATTCTTTGTTGAATTCAATGATTTTAAAGTCTGCTTCTTCACCTTTAGCAATTTTCTTACCGTCTTCTTTTTCTAAGTGACGAGTTGGTACAAATGCTGCAATGTCTTCGTTAAAGTTAACAATTGCTCCTTTGTCTACTATCTCATCAATAGTTCCTTTGTGAACAGAGTCTAAAGCAAATTCAGTCTCATATTTGTCCCAAGGGTTTTCGGTAGTTTGTTTATGACCTAAACTAAGTTTACGTGCATCAACATCTAATTCTAATACCTCTACTTCTAAAGTTTCACCAACAGTTACAAACTCAGATGGGTGCTTAATTTTCTTAGTCCAAGAAAGATCAGAAATATAGATTAAACCATCTATACCTTCTTCCATTTCTACAAACACACCAAAGTTAGTAAAGTTACGTACTATACCTTTATGTCTAGAGTTTACTGGGTATTTAGATACAATATCAGTCCATGGATCTGGAGTTAATTGCTTAATACCAAGAGACATTTTACGGTCATCACGATCTAAAGTTAAGATTTGAGCTTCTATCTCATCACCAACTTTTACAAAATCCTGAGCTGAACGCAAGTGCGTAGACCAAGACATTTCAGAAACGTGTACTAAACCTTCAACACCTTCAGCAACTTCAATAAATGCACCGTAATCTGCTATAACAACTACTTTACCTTTAACTTTGTCACCAACTTTCATTTCTTCGCTAAGCGCTTCCCATGGGTGCTTCTCTAACTGCTTAAGACCTAATTGGATTCTAGATTTGTTATCATCAAAATCTAAAATTACAACGTTCATTTTCTGATCTAACTCAACAACCTCATTAGGGTGGTTAATTCTAGACCAAGAAAGATCTGTAATGTGGATTAAACCATCTACACCACCAAGATCAATAAACACACCGTAAGAAGTAATGTTTTTAACAACACCTTCTAATACTTGTCCTTTTTCTAATTGACCTATAATTTCTTTCTTCTGTTCTTCAATATCAGCTTCAATTAAAGCTTTATGAGAAACAACTACGTTCTTAAATTCTTGGTTAATCTTAACAACCTTGAATTCCATGTTTTTACCAACATACTGATCGTAATCTCTAATTGGCTTCACGTCTATTTGAGAACCTGGCAAGAATGCTTCAATTCCAAATACATCTACGATCATACCACCTTTAGTTCTGCACTTAACAAAACCATTAACGATTTCTTCTTTCTCACAAGCGTTATTAACTCTATCCCAAGCCTTAATTGTTCTAGCTTTTCTGTGAGATAATACTAATTGTCCACTTTTGTCTTCACGAATATCAATTAAAACCTCAACGTTGTCACCAACTTTAAGATCTGGATTGTAACGGAATTCGTTTAAAGATATAACACCTTCAGACTTAGCGTTAATATCAATAATAGCTTCACGCTCAGTTAAATGAACAACTTTACCTGTAACTACTTCTTCATCTGCAGTATCTACGAAGTTTTCAGCAACCATTGCCTCAAACTCTTCTAATTTAGAATCGTCTACACGCTCAATTCCTTCTTCGTACTTATCCCAATCAAATTCAGCCAAAAATTCTTTTGGATCTTGCTTAGGTGTAACTGCTTTTACTTCTGTTGCCGGTGTAGATTCCTCTACTTGGGCGTTGTTTTTCTCTTCAGCCATTTGCTGATTAAAATTTGTATTTTGCAATGTTATAAGAGTTATACTTCCACTGCAAAAGATGTTATATAAGTTTTGTTTACTCCCTTTTCCTCTTACACTACCGTTAAAAAGGGGTGCAAAAATACAACTTATTACTTATTAAAACAAGTACTGTTTTTAACTAATTTTCAGGCATTTACAAAATCTATATACTTTTTTAAATTTTTTACTTTACAATTGATCTAATATTTACTATATTAGGCATTAGTAATTAACTATAAATAATAAACATTATGAGCGTAAAAGCGAAATACCAGTCTGTTTTAGACCTAGGTGAAAAATTAGCCATTAAAGACGGAGATGTTACTGAAGAAGGTGGCGTTTTAAAAATAAAAGGACAAGCTGCAACACAGTACGAAAAAAACTTAATTTGGGATAAAATTAAAGAAGTTGGTGGTGATAGTCCTGCAGATGTTAAAGCTAACATTACTGTAGCAGATGAGTCTGTATACCACAGACATACTGTACAAGGTGGAGAGTCTTTAAGTAAAATTGCAAAGCATTACTACGGTGACCCAATGAAATACAAGCAGATTTTTGAAGCCAATACTGGTCTTCTTAAAAATCCTGATGTTATACACCCTGACCAAGTTTTGGTAATACCAAATTTATAAAATACAGCGGTTTAAAAGAAAACGGCAATCTAAATTTAGATTGCCGTTTTTTTATGCTTATTGTTTTTCTATTACTCGTAATGCGTAATTGTGCATACGCTCAAACTGTTCTGCTAATCCCATATCGCTATTATCAAACTCTATTGCGTCTTTAGATAATATTAGCGGAGATTCTTTACGGGTAGAGTCTATATGATCTCTGCTACGTACATTTTTAAGAACATCGTCATAAGTTACATCATCTCCCCTATCTATTAATTCTTTGTAACGTCTGTGTGCTCTTGTTTCTGGAGATGCTGTCATAAAAACTTTAAACTCAGCATCAGGAAAAACAACAGAACCTATATCTCTGCCGTCCATAACAATACCCTTTTCCTTACCCATTGCCTGTTGCATTTCCACAAGTTTTACACGTACTTCTTTTATAGCTGCAACTTTACTTACCAATTTAGAAACCGCAAGAGTTCTAATTTCTTTTTCTACATTTTCATCATTTAAATACATTTCTGAAAATCCTAAATCTTCATTATGTACAAATTTTAAATTGATGTTAGGCAAATCTGCTATTAATGCAGCAAAATCATCACTTGTTTCTGACACAAAACCTTTTTTTACTGCATAAAGCGTTACTGCTCTATACATTGCTCCTGTATCTACATACACATAACCCAATGCTTTAGCTAATTGTTTTGCTATGGTACTTTTTCCGGTTGATGAATACCCATCTATAGCAATTGTAATTTTTTTCATATTAATATGCTTAAAATAAAGGCTATCTAAATTTAATTAAATAGCCTTTGGTATACTAGATTTTCTTTGCGTTTTTTACTTTTTGGTCTGTTACAGCAATATCTATAACCTGACTCATATCTGTTACATAGTGAAAAGTAAGTCCTTTTAGATAATCTTCTTTAATTTCTAAAATATCTTTGCGGTTGTCTTCACACAAAATTATTTCTTTAATTCTTGCCCTTTTGGCAGCCAAAATTTTCTCTTTAATACCACCTACAGGTAATACTTTACCACGTAAAGTAATTTCACCTGTCATTGCCAGGCTCTTTTTAACCTTGCGTTGTGTAAATAAAGAAACTAAAGAAGTTAACATTGTTACCCCTGCACTAGGACCATCTTTTGGCGTAGCACCTTCTGGCACGTGTATGTGCACATTATACTTGTCAAAAATATCGTCTTTAATTCCAAAATAATCTGAATTAGATTTTATGTACTCTAGAGCAATGGTAGCAGACTCTTTCATAACCTTTCCTAGGTTACCTGTAATATTCATAGCTCCTTTACCTTTAGATAAAATAGACTCTATAAATAAAATATCTCCTCCAACACTTGTCCAAGCTAAGCCCGTTACAACACCTGCAACATCGTTATTCTCGTACTTATCTCTTTCTAACCTTGCTGGGCCAAGAACTTTTTCTACAATCTCGTTGGTTACTTTAACCTCGTATTCTTCTTCTGTTGCTATAGATTTTGCGGCAAAACGTACCATTTTAGCTATTTGCTTATCTAAAGAACGTACACCAGACTCTCTTGTATAACCTTCTACTATTTTCTCTAATTGCGCCTTACCTATTTTTAAGTCTTTGGTTTTTAAACCGTGCTCTTTTAATTGCTTAGGCAACAAGTGTCTTTTTGCTATTTCTACTTTTTCTTCAATAGTATAACCAGACACGTTTATAATTTCCATACGATCTCTAAGCGCTGGCTGTATTGCACCAAGGTTGTTTGCAGTTGCTATAAACATCACCTTAGACAAATCGTACCCAACTTCTAAGAAATTGTCATAAAACTCGTTGTTTTGTTCTGGGTCTAAAACTTCTAACATTGCAGAAGAAGGATCTCCTTGATGACTATTAGATAACTTATCTATTTCATCTAAAACAAAAACAGGATTAGAGTGCTCTGCCTTTTTAATGTTTTTTAAAACTCTACCTGGCATAGCGCCAATATATGTTTTACGGTGTCCTCTAATTTCAGACTCATCTCGCAAGCCACCTAAAGACATTCTAACATAGCTTCTACCTAAGGCTTCTGCTATAGATTTACCTAAAGATGTTTTACCTGTACCTGGAGGTCCGTACAAACATAAAATAGGAGATTTCATATCATTTCTTAGCTTTAAAACTGCTAAATATTCTATAATTCTCTTTTTTACATCTTCTAACCCGTAATGATCTCTATCTAATATTCTTTGAGCCTCTTTTAAGTCAAACTTATCTGTAGAGTAATCTCCCCAAGGTAAATCAACAAAAAAGTCTAAGTAATTACGCTGTATGGCATATTCCGCTACTTGCGGATTCATACGTTGCATTTTACTAATTTCCTTATTAAAATACTCTCTTTCTTTTTTAGTAAACTTTTTATTTTTAGCTCTTTCTCTTAATTCTGCCAACTCATCTTCTGCCGTAGCGCCACCACCCAATTCTTCTTGTATGGTTCTCATTTGTTGGTGTAAAAAGTATTCTCTTTGCTGGCGGTCCATATCTGTACGTACCTTAGACTGAATATCGTTTTTTAATTGCAGTTTCTGCATTTCAACATTCATAAACTTTAAAGTAGCTAATGCTCTTTCTTTTAAGTTCTCTATCTCTAACAACTCTTGTTTGTCTTTTACAGGTAACCTTAAGTTAGATGATACAAAGTTTATTAAAAAAGAGTTACTTTCTATGTTTTTAATAGCAAATGAAGCCTCACTAGGAATATTAGGGCTTTCTGATATTACCTTTAAAGCCATCTCTTTAATAGACTCTATAATAGCTTTAAACTCTGGAGTTTCTTCTTCTCCTCTAACCTCTTTAGTTTCGCGTACTGTAGCGGTCATATAAGGTTTTTCGGTTAATACTTCTGCAACCTCAAACCTTTTTTTACCTTGTATTATTACCGTAGTGTTGCCATCTGGCATTTTTAAAACACGTAATATTCTGGCAACAGTACCTAAAGTATGTATATCATCTACACCAGGATTTTCTGTTTCTTCATCTTTCTGTGCAACAACGCCAATAACTTTAGATCCGTTATTAGCATCTTTTATTAAATGTATAGACGCGTCTCTACCAGCAGTAATAGGCACTACAACACCAGGGAACAATACTGTATTACGCAATGGTAATATTGGTAATGTTTCTGGCAATTGCTCTTTACTCATTTCCTCCTCGTCTTCAGGTGTTAATAATGGTATAAGCTCCGCCTCCTCATTAATACCTTGCAGCGCCAAATTGTCAAATTCTGAATCTCGCATAGTTATATTTCAGTCATTCTGTCATAAAATAAAAACAGAAATCTATTATTAAATTTTATTTATTTTTATCAATACTAAGTAAAAGCCTATATAACGTAGCTTGTACCGTACTTTAATCCTTTATGTAAAGTCAATTCTTATGCCAATACCAAGCAGATTGAAAAAAAATTGTAACAATTAAATCAATCTATCATCTATAAAACAAACCATACATTTTTTTGAGCCAACAAAAAGAACATATCAATACTTTATTGCTACAATGCAAGCAAGGTAAGCAAAGTGCACAGCTAGAGATCTATAACCGGTACTATAAAGCAATGCACAACACTGCATACCGAATTGTAAAACATAGCGCCGAAGCAGAGGATATTATGCAAGAATCGTTTTTAAGTGCATTTACAAAATTACATACCTATAAAGGTGAAGTAGCTTTTGGTGCTTGGTTAAAACGAATAGTAATTAACAATAGTATTTACCAATACAGAAAGCAACAAAAAAACACAGTAGTTGCTTTAGATGATATTATGTACAGGGTCAAAGATAATGATAGTAGTACAAAAGATGATGGTGAAACACAATTGAAGGCTCAAAAAGTGATGGATGCCATGCAACATTTAAAAGACAACTATAGAATTTCTTTGACCTTACATTTAATTGAAGGGTATGACTATGAAGAAATAAGTGAAATAATGAATATTAGTTATGCAAATTGTAGAACTACAATTTCTAGAGCTAAAGAAAGTTTGCGTAAACAATTAACTAGCGCTTGCATATGAAAAACAATACAGACATAGATAATTTATTTAAAGAGTTAAAAGGTAGTTTTGACACTCAAGAACCTAGCACTACACATACTGCTAATTTTATAGAGAAGCTTAATGCTACAAAAAAAACACCTAAAAAATTCTCTTGGAAACTATTTGCAATTGCAGCATCTATAGCATTTTTATGTTCAATAGGTTTTACACTATTTTACCAAAAGCAAACCACTAACGAGCAAATTGCAGAAATAGCTCCAGAGGTAAATGAAACTAAATTTTATTTTGCCAGCTTAATTAACACCCAAGTAAACGAACTAAAAAAAGAAACATCTCCTAGCACAAAAAAAATTATAGATGACACTCTTATACAACTAAATAAATTAGAGAGCGACTATAAAAAGCTAGAAAAAAACCTATTAAATGGTGGTAACACCAAATTAATACTAAGTGCCATAATTACCAATTACCAAACCAGAATAGATCTTATAAGAGATGTAATGGCACAAATTGATACTATTAAAAATTTAAAGAAATATAATGATGAAAACTCTACACTATAAGTTTATAACTTTACTACTACTTACTATTCCTATTTTAAGCATTGCTAACAATGACAAGGGAAAATACACTAAGGAAAAAACCATTAAAAAAGAATTTAGTGTAAATACAAATGCATTTTTAAAAGTAAATAATAAGTACGGCAACCTAAATATTACCTCTTGGGATCAAAACCGTATAGAAATAGAAGTACACATAAAAACCAGTGGAAATAATGAGGAAAAAGTACAGCGTAAATTAGACGATATTACAATTAGTTTTAAAGGTTCTAGTAGCAACGTATCTGCAAAAACTAATATAAATAAAACCAGTAGTTGGGGTTGGGGTAATAGCAACAATGTTAATATGCAAATTAACTACACCATTAAACTACCTGTTAAAAATAATATTGACTTAACTAATGACTATGGTTCTATTACCTTAGATAGAATTGATGGCCACGCAACTATAAACTGTGATTATGGCAGACTAGATATTGGCGAACTTAGAGGGCGTAACAACAACTTAAATTTTGATTACACTTCTAAATCTGAAATAGATTATATTAATAGTGCTAAAATTGATGCAGATTACTCTGGCTTTACCATTACAAAAGCTGGTAATTTAGATTTAAATACAGATTACACTAGCGCCTCTATAATCAAAATGGAAAATTTAGTTTACAATAGTGATTACGGGAGTTTATCTGTAAGCGAGGCAAAAAATATTGAAGGCAATGGCGATTATATTAGTATTAAGCTAGGTAAAATTAATGGCAACGTATCTTTAAATGCAGACTATGGCTCTATTAAAATTGCTGAGCTCACAGAAAACGCTGGCAACATTACTATTAATGCCGATTATACTGGAGTAAAAATTGGACACAACCCTAATTATAACTTTAAGTTTGAACTTAAATCTTCATACGGGGGAATAAACGGTGTAGACAATTGTAATATAAATGTTAAAGAAGTTAAAAACTCACAAAAATATTATAAAGGCTCTTGCGGATCAGAAAACAGCAATAACTTTGTAAACATAGCTACCGAATACGGAAGCATATCAATACATAAAAACTAAAAACACTTAAAATGAAAAAAATAATAACACTTAGCCTAGCTCTAACCTTAACTTTTGCAGCAAATGCACAGTGGGGAAAGCGTGTAAAAGGAAACGGAAATATTACTACAGATACTAGAAATGTTGGAGATTATGAAGCAATTTCTTTATCTGGTTTTTTTGATGTAGAACTTGTAGATGGTAAAGAAGGAAAAATTACTATCCAAGGAGATGAAAACATTATTAATCATATTAAAACAGAAGTTAAAAACGGAAAACTGGTAATTAAGGCTGAAAAAGGAATGAATTTAACTCCGTCTAGAAACAGCAAATTGTTAGTTACTGTACCTGTAGAACACATAAATGAAGCAACATTATCTGGCTCTGGCGACATAGTTGGCAAAACAACTTTAGTTAGCAATACTTTTGAAACTAGCATCTCTGGCTCAGGAGACATAAGCCTAAAAGTTAAAACAAAAGAACTAAAAGCATCTATGTCTGGGTCTGGAGATATTAATTTAAGTGGCTCTGCAACCGACTTTACTGTTAGAGTATCTGGTTCTGGAGATATCTCTGCATATGATTTAGAAGCAGACTATGTAAAAGCATTGGTATCTGGTTCTGCAGATATTAAAGTTACCGCTAAAGAAACTATAGACGCTAGAGTATCTGGTTCTGGTGATATTAGATACCGAGGAAATCCTAAAAAAATAGAAAGTAAAACTTCTGGTTCTGGTGGTATTTCTAAAGGATAATAATAATAATAATACAAAAAAGGAGGTTGCGTTTTGCAACCTCCTTTTTATTTAAAATCAATAGATTTAAAATATTTATTTTTTATCTACTCGTAAAAGCAATACTACACCTGCTATAAAAAATATGGCTAAAAACACAATAGCATTACGCATACTACCTGTTACTTGTGCTACAAAACCATATAAAAAGGTTCCTATTACAATTCCTATTTTCTCTGCAACATCATAAAAACTAAAAAAAGAGGTAGTATCTTTAGTATCTGGCAAAAACTTAGAGTAAGTAGACCTAGACAACGCTTGTATACCTCCCATAACCAAGCCTACACAACCAGCTCCTATGTAAAAATCTATAGGCGTTATCATATAAAATGCATAAATACATATTACTACCCATAATATATTTACCACTACAAGTGTTTTTACATTACCAAACTTTTTAGATGCTGCTGCTGTCACTAATGCTCCAAGAATAGCAACTATTTGTATCACTAAAATACTTACTATTAGGCCTGTTGTACGCTCCTTATCTGTCCCCCAAGCAATTTCTTCTTCTCCAAAATAAGTAGCAATTAGCATTACTGTTTGCACAGCCATACTGTATACAAAAAAAGCTATTAAATAACGCTTCAATTTTACCTGACTACCAAGTTGCCCCCAAACTCCTTTTAACTCTTTAAAACCATTTAAAATTACATTTTTACGGTCGCCCTCCTGCTTATTTCCTTTAGGCAAGTAGTAAAATGTATATTGACTAAAAATAATCCACCAAATACCAACAGTAACAAAAGAATATTTCATTGCTTTTAGCTCTGCAATACCCTCAGAATCTGTTTCAATTCCAAAAAGCTCCGGTTTCATCACCATCAACAAATTAAAAAGCAATAATATAACACTGCCTGCATAGCCCATAGAAAAACCTTTGGCACTAATAGCATCCATCTGCTCTGGGTGGGCCACATCTGGCAAATAAGAATTGTTTATAGCAAAACTCACCCAAAAACCAACTAACCCCATAAAAAAACAAAGCAAACCAAAGTATAAATTATCTAATGAAAACCAATACAAACCAATACATGAAACTCCGCCCAAATAGCAAAAGAATTTCATAAACATTCTTTTATTCCCTAGATAATCTGCAACGCCAGAAATTAAAGGTGTAATAATGGCAATAAATACAAATGCTAAAGATGTAGTATAACTAATTAAAGGAGCTCTAGCAATTTCGCCTCCAAAAATGGTTACTTTTTCTATGTTTGCTGCTCTAAAAAGTGCTCCATAAAAAATAGGAAAAATAGCAGATGCTATTACTAAACTGTAAACTGAGTTTGCCCAATCATAAAAAGCCCAGGCGTTTAATAGCTTTTTACTTCCTTTTACTAATGCAATACTGGTCATATAAAAAAATTAGAGCTGTTCAAATTTGGTTTTGAACAGCTCTAATATACAATTATAAATGATTTTTACTTTTATACTACAATTACTTAAAAGTAGTTACACCAAATTTCTTAGCTTCTTCTTTAGCTGCAGGCGCCCAAGCTGTTAAATTATTTATTCTAGTATCGTTAGATGGGTGTGTACTCATAAACTCTGGCTGAGATTGTCCTCCACTATTGGCTTTCATTCTTTTCCAAAGCTCTGCTGCTTCGTCTGGGTTATAACCTGCAATTGCCATAATTTGCAAACCAATACGATCTGCTTCTGTTTCATGACCTCTACTAAAAGGTAACATTACCCCTACTTGAGATCCTACACCGTATGCCTGGTTAAATGTATTTTTTGCTCCTTCATCCTTAATTAAAACATTACCTGCAACAGCACCTATTTGCTGTAACTGCCCTGCAGACATACGTTGCGCTCCGTGATCTGCTAACGCGTGCGCTACTTCATGCCCCATAACTACAGCTATACCTGTTTCATCTTGACAAATTGGTAAAATACCTGTGTAAAAAACAATTTTACCTCCTGGCATACACCAAGCGTTTACCGTATTATCATCTACCAAGTTATATTCCCATTTGTAATCTTGTAAATACCCAGGATACCCATTTGCTGTTAACCAACGTTCTGCTGCTGAAGCTATACGTTGCCCTACAGAGGCAATCATCCTTGCTTCACTAGTACCTGTTATTGTTTTGTTTTCAGTTAAAAACTGATCATATTGCGCAAAAGCAGTAGGAAATATTGAACTGTTTGGGTACATATTTAATGTTTTCTTTCCTGTAAACGGATTTGTTTTACAAGCAGAAACTGCTAAAAAAATAGTTAATACTAATAATATCTTCTTCATAATAGTAATGTGTTTAGTGTGCTTTTAAAAATACAAAAATATTCTATGTTGCTATAATATCATAGATATAATCTTAATTCTTTAGTTGATATGCAAAATAAATTTTCTAATTTTAAATTTGGAACGCTTTTTGAAACATCAAAAAAGAAAACGAAATAAAACAGATATCTTATGAAAAAAATTACCTTAACAATAGCAGCAATATTTGCATTAGTATTAACAGCTTGCAGTGGCTCTGACGGAAGAGATGGAATTGACGGACTAGACGGAGTTGATGCAATTGGCAGTGTCTACCAGGTTACTGGAGATTTTAACATTGGAAACAATTACACATTAACTTTTGAATTTCCTACTGCTGTAGAAGTTTTTGAGTCTGATGTTGTTTTAGTTTATATTTTATGGGAACAAGTTGATGGTACTGATGGGCAACCTATAAATGTATGGCGCTTAATGCCCCAAACTAGATTATTAGACCAAGGTACTTTAATTTATAATTATGACCATACTTTTGTAGATGCAAATTTCTTTTTAGATTCTGATTTTGATTTAAGTACTCTAAGTACTGATGACACAGCAAACCAAACATTTAGAGTTGCTATTTTACCTGCAGATGCTGTTAACGGCAAATTAGATACTAGCAATATTAATGATGTTATGGGTATTTTAGATACCAAAGAAGAAGATGTTATACAGGTTTCTTTAAAATAAGAATAGCTTACAATATTATAAGCCTCTACTTATTACTAGTAGGGGCTTTTTTTATGTCTTTAATTTGATAGGAATTGCGTTTAAAATCGACTAAATTTGAATAACCTTAAAATATAAAGATGATGTATAAAAAATTACTAATTTTAAGTGTAGTAGCGCTATTTATAAGTTGCAAAGGAAACTCGCAAAAAACTAAAGAAGCTACAAAAAAACAAGACTTAGCAAAAATTGAAAAAACAGATGCTCAGTGGAAAAAAGAATTAACACCTTTACAATATAACGTATTACGCAAAGCAGGTACAGAACGTGCTTTTTCTAGCAATCTTTTAGAAATTAAAGAAAAAGGAATTTATAGTTGTGCTGCTTGCGACACTCCTTTGTTTAAAAGTGAACATAAATTTAAGTCTGGTACCGGATGGCCTAGTTTTGATAGAACAATAGAAGGCAATGTTGCTTTTGATGTTGATTATAAAATTGGATACAAGCGTACAGAAGAACATTGCGCTGTTTGCGGCGGACATTTAGGTCACGTTTTTAATGATGGACCAAAAACAACAGGAGAAAGACACTGTATTAACGGTGCTGCTTTAAAATTTACACCTACAAAATAATGAGTAAAAAATATACTGTAGAAAAAACAGAAGAAGAGTGGAAAGCTGAACTTCCCGCGCAATCTTACAACGTTTTAAGAAATAAAGGGACAGAATACCCGCATACTGGCGAATTTAACCTGCACTTTAAAGATGGTAGTTATAACTGTAAAGGTTGTAATGCTAAACTTTTTGAAGCAGACCACAAGTTTGAAAGTGGTTGTGGATGGCCCTCTTTTGATAAAGCTATAGAAGGCTCTATTGAATATGTAAAGGATACAAGCCACGGAATGACACGAGTTGAAACTGTTTGCGCTAATTGTGGCGGACATTTAGGTCACGTTTTTGATGATGGACCACAAGAAACAACAGGACAGCGCTACTGCATAAACTCTGCTAGTTTAAATTTTAATCCGTCTTAAAAAAGTAATTTATGAGTTTTGTTAATGACTATAAAGAAAGTATGCTGTTTGAGTTTCACCGAAACAAAACAATGGCAGAAAAAACATTTAACCAACTTACCAACCAAGATTTGCATTGGACTTATGGTGAAGCTGATAATAGCATTGCCATTATTGTAAAACATATGGTTGGCAATATGCTAAGTAGATGGACAAACTTTTTTACTGAAGATGGCGAAAAAGAATGGCGCAATAGAGAGTCCGAGTTTGTTGCTCATTACCAAAATAAAGAAGAAATGCTAGTACATTGGAACAAAGGCTGGGATTGCTTATTTGCTGCAATAGATAGTATTAATGAAGATAATTTTAACAATAAAATTAAAATTAGAGCTGTAGAGCATTCTGTTATGGCAGCTGTAAGCAGGCAATTAGCTCACTACGCTGGGCATATTGCACAAATTGCTTACGTTGGCAGAATGCTAAAAGGTAAGCAATGGCAATCTCTCTCTATACCAGCAGGAAAATCTGATGAATTTAACAAACAAATGTTTAGCAAGTAACTGTTACTTACTTGTTAAACTTGTATAAAAAGTTGTTTTTATTTTATCCGCAGTTATAAAACTAAAGGTATAAGTAGCATCAAGCCAACTACAATAAATCAGAAATTATAATTGTTTAATTTTCTATAACATAAAAAAGGGTCGTAAAAAACTAAATTTTATTATTCTCTCCCTTAAAAATTGATTGTTTTTATGTGTAAAATATAAAGATAAGTACTAAAAAGTTAGCAATATGTTATTATTCATATTTATAGATTTTGGTAATTGCTAATTGATAATTGGTTTTGTACATTTGTGTGATTAAAATTAGAGACAAAAAAAGTATATATATGAGCAATTTTGATGTTATTGTTTTAGGTAGTGGACCAGGTGGTTATGTAACTGCAATTAGAGCTTCACAATTAGGTTTAAAAACAGCTATTGTAGAGAAAGAAAGTTTAGGCGGTGTATGTTTAAATTGGGGTTGTATCCCTACCAAAGCATTAATTAAATCTGCTCAGGTTTTTGAGTATTTAAAGCACGCGGGCGACTACGGTTTAAATGCTGATAATGTAGACAAGGACTTTGGTGCTATTATTAAGCGTAGCCGAGGTGTTGCTGAAGGTATGAGTAAAGGGGTTCAGTTTTTAATGAAAAAAAATAAAATTGAAGTCATTAACGGTTATGGTACTTTAAAGTCTGGCAAAAAGGTATCTGTCAAAGATGCAGACGGTAAAGAAACCGAATATAGTGCAGACCATATTGTTGTAGCAACTGGTGCACGTAGTAGAGAATTACCAAGTTTACCACAAGACGGTAAAAAAATTATAGGATATAGAGAAGCAATGTCTTTACCAGAACAACCTAAAAAAATGGTTGTTGTTGGTAGTGGTGCTATAGGTATGGAGTTTGCATACTTCTACAACTCTATTGGTACAGAGGTTACAGTGGTAGAATATTTACCAAGTGTAGTTCCTGTAGAGGACCAAGATATATCTAAACAATTAGAGCGTAGCTTTAAAAAAGCAGGTATAAAAGTAATGACTTCGTCTGAAGTTACTAAAGTAGATACTGCTGGTAACGGTGTTAGTGTACACGTTAAAACTAGTAAAGGAGAAGAAATTATACAGGCAGATGTTGTTTTATCTGCGGTAGGTATTAAAACTAACATTGAAAACATTGGCTTAGAAAATGTTGGTATTGCTACAGACAGAGATAAAATTATGGTAAATGATTATTATCAAACAAACATACCTGGTTACTACGCAATTGGAGATGTTACTCCTGGGCCAGCTTTAGCACACGTTGCTTCTGCAGAAGGTATTTTATGTGTAGAAAAAATAGCAGGTATGCACGTAGAACCTATAGATTACGGTAACATACCAGGTTGTACTTACTGTATTCCAGAAATTGCTTCTGTTGGTTTAACAGAAAAACAAGCAAAAGAAAAAGGATTTGATTTAAAAATTGGAAAGTTCCCATTCTCTGCTAGTGGTAAAGCTAAAGCTTCTGGTACTCCAGAAGGTTTTGTTAAAGTTATTTTTGATGCTAAGTATGGTGAGTGGTTAGGTTGCCATATGATTGGTGCTGGTGTTACAGATATGATTGCTGAGGCTGTTGTTGCTCGTAAATTAGAAACTACAGGTCATGAAATACTAAAAGCTATACATCCACACCCAACAATGAGTGAAGCTGTTATGGAAGCCGTAGCAGATGCTTATGACGAGGTAATACACTTGTAGTAGTAATTAAACTTACTTATACAAAGCCTAAAGTCTAAGCGTATTTTACACTTAGGTTTTAGGCTTTTTTAAATATTAAAATATGATTAAAGCATTTAGACTTATTGCAATATTAGAAGGAATATCTTACTTATTACTATTTGGTGTTGGTATGCCCTTAAAATATATGGCAGGGATTAAAGATCCTAACATATACATTGGTAATGCACACGGCATACTATTTATAGCATACGCTATATTGGCATTTTTTGTATGCAGACAATTAAAATGGGGTATAAAAAGATACGCTATACTATTTATAGCCTCCCTACTACCCTTTGGAACATTTTACATTGAAGAAAAATATTTTAGCCCTAAAGCATTAAAAGCGTAGGGCTTTTTTTATTTATTAGGAAGAAGATCACAATACCAAAAGGAAGTATCCCAAGTAGTATCTTCATCTTTTTTAAAGCAATTGTCATCTTTATTTGTCGTTGGCGTATATCCTTTTTGTACTTTCTCCCCTACTGTAAAACGTACAGGATTTTTAAAAATAGGACCATCATACACAAACGTATGAAACTCTCCGTTTTCTCCACAAGGATCTACATTCTCTGGTAAATCGTTAAAAAAACTTTCATCTACCTCTCTACCAACAAAGGACTCATCTAGTAACTTAGCATTTACACAAACTGTAATTGCTTTAAACCCCAATTGCAACAACTCTTTTAGTATCTCTTTTGTATCTTGTTTCCAAAGCGGAAAAACACCCTTTACACCAACTTCTTGAAGTTTCTCTTCTCTATACTTTTTTAAATCTTCTAAAAAAATATCTCCAAAAACTGCGTGTGTATACCCTTCTGCAATTAAGCCTTGCATTGCGGTTTTCATAACCTTATTGTAGGCAGACATAGATACATCTGCATTTAACTTAATAGTCTGTAAAGGCAGGCCAATAGCCTTTGCTTGCGCCTCTAAAAGCGGCAAACGTAAACCATGCATAGACACTCTGTTAAAACTAGCATTTACAGAAGTTACAAGTCTATCTACTTTATGTGTTTTAGACTGTTGCATTTTATACAGTGCCAAGGCAGAGTCTTTACCACTACTCCAGTTAAAATATGTTTTATGCATTAAGAATATTTATTTTGATGCTAAAAAGCTCTGTATAGCCAAATCATAACTCTGTAAGCCAAAACCTAGTATTACACCTTTAGCAACAGGAGATATATAAGATTGATGGCGAAATTCTTCACGCCCAAATGTATTAGAAATATGCACCTCTACAACTGGGGTTTCTATAGCTTTTATTGCATCACCAATACCAATAGATGTATGCGTGTATGCAGCAGCATTTAAAACAATACCATCATAACTAAAGCCCACTTCTTGTATTTTAGATATAAGCTCACCTTCGATATTAGACTGGTAATAACTTAACTCTATATTTTTATAAGTTAGTTGTAAGCCTGAAAAATAATCTACAAAAGTAGTATTACCATATATTGTTGGCTCTCTTTTACCTAAAAGGTTTAGGTTTGGCCCGTTAATTATAAGTATTTTCATATGGTAAAAATACTAAATATTACGCATAAAAAAAGGAAGCCAATTGGCTTCCTTTTAAATAATCTATATCAGTTATTTTTACAACTGAAACATAAATCCTATATTAAAAGTAGATGCATTTATATCATCTTCTAAACTAATACCAGCATATGATAAATTAAGCTCAATTGAATCTGCAATTCTGTACCCTAATTTAGGACGGTAATAAAAACCACCATCTACATTTTCCTTAAGGCCAAGAGCATAACCTAAATCTGTACCTATAGAAAAATCTTCAGTAATCATGAATTTAGCTACGGCAGCAATTGGCAAAAACTGAATATCATCTTGCTCTATTTCAATACCAGGACCTGCATCATAAGTTTTACCAAAATAGTGAGAATACCCAATAGTACCACCTGCGTAAAAAGTTTCTGAAACAGCTCCCAAATACTGTACATCCACACCTGCGTTAAAGCCATAAAAATCATCCAAATCTCCCATTGGAATACCTAAATTAACACCTGCTCCAAAACCTTCTTGAGCCTGCGCTCCAAAAGTAAATCCTAAAACTGCAATAGCTACAATAAATAACTTTTTCATAAATAATAATTTTAATTTTTAGTTTATAATTATAGTATAAACTTAATTAAATAATTTAATCGACCTACAGAAAAAGTAGTATTTATATTAATTTATAGATTATTTAACAAAATCAGTTTATAATAAAAAAGGCTACCTAAATTAGGTAGCCTTTAATATTATTAGCAAGTTTTGCTTAGAAATGTAAAGCGAAACCAATATTGAACTGAAACTGACTATCAGTTACATCCTCATCTAAAGATATATTATAACGTAAACCAGGCTCTACACTAACATTTTTACCTAAAAAAATTGCATATCCTCCTTGTAAACCAACGAAGGTTGCATTATCATCGTAGTCTTTAATACTTACTCCTGAAAAATCTACTTGTACAGGAATCATACTAGCAATATAGTACTTAGCACCTAACTTATAATTAAAAGAACTACTACCACGGCCACTTCCACTACCTTTAAAGTACCCTAAACCAACTTTTACAGCTAAATCATCAGCTATAAAATAACCTCCTTCTGCCCCAACACTCCAAGAAGTATCACCGTCCTCAGATCTTAAACTAAAAGAAGTATTTGATTCAGTTAATTTACCAAAATTAGTATTAGCTTCAATTAACCATTTTCCTTTACTAGTTTGTCCATTAATAACATCAGTTGATTCTTCCTGGGCCTGAACTCCCATAACAAACCCTAAACTTGCAACAGCTACAATAAATAACTTTTTCATAAAATAAATATTTTCTTTAAAAATTTAAAACAAATATACAGAATAAACTTACACAAATAGAAGTGTAAAAACCACAGTTAACGTAGAATTAACAAATCTATTTTTATAAAAAAAAGCCATCTATAACATAGACAGCCTTTTAAATATTATTAGCAAGTTTTACTTAGAAATGTAAAGCGAAACCAATTTGGAATTGAAAAACATCTTCTTCAGTATAATCATCATTCATAGTAATGTTGTAACGTAAACCTGGCTCAATACTAACATTTTCTCCTAAGAAAATAGCGTAACCACCTTGTAAACCTAAGTAACTTGGGTTTTCATCAAAATCCTTAATGCTAGCACCAGTATAATCAACTTGTACAGGAATCATACTAGCGATGTAATATTTAGCTCCAATTTTATAAGAGAACGCTGAGCTTCCAGCACCATCAGATCCATTATCTCCATACCCTAAACCAACTTTTACAGCTAAATCATCAGCAACAAAGTAACCACCTTCAGCACCTAAATTCCAAGAAGTATTACCATCTACTGATGTTAAACCAAAAGAAGTACTAGCCGCTTGAGTTCCAGCTTGACCACCAAAACCAGTATTAGCTTCAATTAACCATTTACCTTGAGCAGTTTGACCACCGTTAGTAGAAGTAGCTGCATCTTGTGCTTGTGCAGCAAAAGTAAATCCTAGAGCTGTGATAGCTACAATAAATAACTTTTTCATAAAAATAATTTTAATTTTTAGTTTATAATTATGCAGTAAACATAGATTGTTAATCTTGTTCACTTACAATGTTTGTTGTGTAAATGTAAGTAATTGTTGTAAACCAACAACAAACAGTTGTGAAGAAAAAAGACCGGTAAAAAACTCTTTTTTTAACCAAATTATTAACTTAATTTTAACCTATATGAAATGGAGACAGGGACTAACTGATTATCAGCACTATCTAAAAATAGAAAGAGGATTAATGGAGAATTCTATCACTAATTACGTATTAGATGTAGAAAAGTTAATTTCCTTTTTAGAGCAAAAAAATATAACAGAAACTCCCATTACTATTACTAAAGAAACTACACTAAGGTTTATATACGAGATATCTGCCAGTATTAACCCAAGGTCACAAGCAAGAATATTATCTGGTCTAAAGAGTTTTTTTAATTACCTAATTTTTGAAGATTATAGAGTAGACAATCCTATGGATTTAATAGAGGCTCCAAAAATTGGCAGAAAACTGCCAGATACCTTGTCTGTTGAGGAAATTAACACTTTGATAGACGCAATAGACCTAAGCAAGCCTGAAGGCGAACGCAACAGAGCAATGTTAGAAACTTTATATGGTTGTGGTCTACGTGTGTCCGAACTTACAAATTTGAGACTATCAGATTTATTCTTTAATGAAGATTTTATAAGAGTTACAGGAAAAGGAGATAAACAACGTTTTGTCCCTATTAGTAATATAAATAAAAAGTACATTACTATATATAAAGATGAAATTAGAAATCATTTAGATATAAAAAAAGGGTTTGAAGATATTTTGTTTCTAAACCGCAGAGGAAGACAATTAACACGTGCTATGATTTTTACTATTATTAAGCAATTAGCAGAAACCATTGAATTAAAAAAAACAATTAGTCCGCATACCTTACGTCACTCATTTGCAACACATTTGCTAGAAAATGGAGCAGACTTAAGAGCAATACAACAAATGTTGGGTCACGAAAGTATTACAACTACAGAAGTTTACGTACACGTAGACCGTACACACTTGGCAAGCGTAATTGCTAACTATCATCCTAGAAAATAATATTTTTACTTTATAATGTAACAAATTATAAATAACCAATACTAACAAGTACAACTACCAACCAAAAAAGTGAGCAAAGACTTAGAACATGCATTTGTAACAGAACTAGAGAACAACCAAAATATTGTTCACAAGGTCTGTACGCTGTACACTAATGACAAGGATGCTCATAACGACTTGTTTCAAGAAATAACTATACAACTATGGAAAGCGTACCCAAAATTTAGAGGCGATTCTAAATTTAGTACTTGGATGTATAGAGTGGCTTTAAACACTGCTATTACACTTTACAGAAAATCTAAAAGAAAAGTTAGCACACAAAGTTATGAGTCTGTAATTTTTAAAATCAAGGCTGATGAATATGATGAAACACAAGAATTACAACTAAAACTTATGTACAAAGCTGTAAAGCAGTTGGGAGACATAGATAAAGCATTGGTTTTTCTTTACTTAGAAGATAAGGATTATACAGAAATATCTGAAACACTAGGTATTAGCGAAGTAAACGCTAGGGTAAAGATGAACAGAATAAAGAAAAAATTAAAAACCATTTTAAATCCTTAATTGTATGGATGAATTGGATATCTTAAAAAAAGATTGGCAAAAAAAGGGAGACGAACTTCCTAAATTGTCGTACAATGATATTTACAAAATGATATGGAAGAAGTCTTCCTCTATTGTTAAATGGATATTTATAATTAGTATTTTGGAATTTGTACTCCCCAACTTACTCTTTATTTTCCCTAGTACAAGAGAACATATTGCTAAAATGTATTATGGTAATACATATGGTGTATTTTTTATAGCATTGTCTGTTATACAATACACTGTTATATTCTACTTTATTTATCAGTTTTATAAAAGATATAAAGAGATTTCTGTTTTAGATGACTCTAAGACGTTAATGAAAAATATTATACAGACTAGAAAAACGGTAAAACACTATGTTATTTTTAGTTTAGCTACCTTAATGTTTACAATGCTTGCACAAGCAGTTTGTGTTTATTTTGATCCTGTAATGCTCACCACAATTTATCCTGAAGAATTGCCTACAAACGTATCTGCAGAAAAATTTAAAACCATAATGACAATAACATTTGTTATTGTAGCTGTTGTAACTACTGTTGTATTTGCTTTAATTTATTTTCTCTTGTACGGGTTATTACTTAAAAAATTAAACAGAAACTACTACGAATTAAAAAAAATGGAGATTTAAACAAACTACCCTATTATACAACCAAAAAAAACCATCTGATTAATCAGATGGTTTTTTTTATACAAAAATGAAATACTAAATAATTAATCTAGTTTCCACTTTCTAAGTTCATTTTCTTCTTCTAGGGCTTTCAAATCTGCCTTAGAAATTACTTTTAAATAAGAAGGGTCTTGCTCTATAGCGTGCCCTAGCTTATCTATAATAGACTCAAAAGAGTCGTTTTCATAATCTATATCTAAAGGTTCTTTTATAACCATAGACTGTAAAATACCTTTTTTCTTTATTCTCAGTCCTTTTTTATCAAAAGAACGTCTAAAACCATCTATTACAACAGGTACAACAATAGGCTTGTATTTTTTTATAATATGTGCAGTTCCTTTACGTAAAGGTTTCCAAGGAGTGGTTGTTCCTTGCGGAAATGTAATAACCCAACCATCATCTAAAGCGGTACCAATATTACTAATATCACTCATTTTTACTTGCCTTTTTACATCTTGCCCGTCTGCACGCCACGTACGTTGTATACTAATAGAACCAGCGTAAGCCAAAATCTTAGTTAAAAGACTTTTTTTCATTGTCTCTGCAGCAGCTACATAGTACATATTCAACTTAGGCTTCCAGATGTAACCAATATTTCTAATATTATCTTCTCTACCACTTAAACTGGCATTAAAAACATGAAACATTGCAACTACATCTGCAAAGTATGTTTGGTGGTTAGATACAAATAGTACGCCTTTGTCTGGCAAGTCTCTTAGTATTTGTGATCCTTCTATTTCTAATTTATTAAACCCTTTGTACCTGCGGTGTGTAAATAAAGCCGCAATTCTTATTAACCACTTTTTTAAAAATAGTATATGTCCAAAAGGATTCTTTTTAAATAAACCCATAATTAATATTGTGTTGCCAAATCTACAAATTTATATAACTATAACAATTGTTTTAGTAGCTCTTTAAGTTCGCTCATTATCATTGCAGTTGCACCCCAAACAACATAACCACCTAATTTAAAGGCTGGTACATCTATATTTGCAGCATAAGAAGTTGTTAAATTTTGAGTACTAATTTTACTATCATCCATAAAATCTAGCAAAGAAACCTCTACTAAATGCTCTACTTCTGACTCTTGAATAACAAAAGGAGCTGGATTAGGGTATAATCCTATATAGGGTTGCACTTCAAAATTACTTGGTGGTATGTATATAGATGATAGCTCTGCCATTACCTGTATTTTTTGTTGTGGTACACCCACTTCTTCATACGTTTCTCTTAATGCTGTAGCTAATAGATTTTTATCTTCTTTTTCTACCTTACCACCCGGAAAACCAATTTGGTTAGAGTGCACACCTTTATAAGTTTTACGCAGCATTAACAACAAGTTGGTACTGTTTTCTTCTGTTGGGTAAAACAAAGCCATAACAGCTGCTTTACGTGCTTTATCACGCTGATTTTTCATTCTACTTAACTCATCTATTCTAATAGATGGAGCCATTTTATTATGAGATTCTTCACCTAGTAAAGGAAGATTCTTTATTTTTGAAATTCTCTTGGTAAAATCATCAAAATTCATGAATACAAAGGTACTATCTTACACTATACTATTACTACTAATTTTAACATTCAGTTGCAACAACGCGGCAAAACAAAAGCAAAAAACAGAAGATGCTAAAGTAAAAACAGACACTCTTGCAATAGACAGTTCTAAAGTTACTAAAAAAGAAGAAAAGTTTGTACTTACAGAGGAAAATGCTATTCCTTTTTTTTATGAATACAATAAAACATTAAAAGAAGATAAAGTAAAAATTACCACAAACCTTGGTAGCTTTACTTTGCAATTATTTGATAATGTACCTTACCACAAAGCTAATTTTATTTACCTAACAAAAAAAGGCTATTTTAATGACACCTATTTTCATAGAGTAGTCAAAAATTTTATTATTCAAGGTGGTAATGCAGATAATATAAAAACAGCTAAAAAAAGAGGAGAAATTGGCAGGTATTTATTACCTCCTGATACAAAAAAAGGACACAAACACCATAGAGGAGTGATATCTATGCCAAGCAGTGAAAATGATAACCCGCATAAATTAGCCTCTCCTTATGAGTTTTTTATTGTGGTAACAAAACCTGGGTCTTATCATTTAGATAAAGACTACACTCCTTTTGGTCGTGTTATAGAAGGTATGGATGTTGTAGATTTAATTAACAGACAACCTGTTGACAAAGGAGATTGGCCTAAAAAAAATATTTTTATAATTAAAGCTGAAGTTGTAAAATAGATTTTAGTTATCACTTTAATTAAAAATTATGCTTATTTTTTAGTTTCTACTGGCGGATAAATAGTTGGTAAAGCAATTTTAAATTTAACAGCCAACAAACGCACTGTAATTACAATAAAAATACAAATTACGTGTATATAATTAGGTTTCACAGGTAATTTTATCAATAAAAAATAACTACTAGCCCCTATTATACAAGCTGTTGCATACACTTCTTTTCTAAATATCACAGGAATTTCATTACACAAAATATCGCGTATAACACCTCCAAAACAGGCAGTTATTGTGCCAACAACAATACACATAATTGGCAGTAGATTTGCATCTAGTCCCTTCTCTACTCCTGCTAAAGTATAAAGACCAATACCTATGGTATCAAACAAAAAAAGAGAAGTTCTTAAGTATTTTAATTGTTTTCTAAAAATGATAGAGAGCACTACCGTAGTTAAAATTGTATAAATATAAATTGGTTGCAACAACCAAGTTACTGGTGTATTACCAAGCAACAAATCTCTTAATGTACCACCACCAACAGCTGTAACAAAGGCCACAATAAAAACTCCAAAAGGATCCAGTTTTTTATCCATTGCTACCAAAACACCAGATATAGCAAATGCTATTGTTCCTAAAATATCTATAACTAGATAAAACATAAGCTTATAATTCTTGAGTATAGTAGATATAATCTTTAATAACAGTGTCTACAAATTCTAAAGGTTTTTTATCTGTAGTTATACTAGTAACTTCTTTTATTTTATTAGACAAAGATACTATAACGTTGTGGTCTCCATTACGTTTTGCAGAGCTATATAATTCTTTTATAGTTTGCATCTCTGGATCTTTAAACACAGTTACCTGCGGGTAACTTGGCGAGTAATTTTCTGGTAAATTAGCCACCATTGTATCTTGCAATTTCACTTTTTTCTTTTCCGTAATTACTGTAGTTCCTGCAGCTATATCTCCCAAACGCTGTCCGTTACCTCTTAACAATATTGTAAGTACAGCAACACCTCCGGTAGACAAAACTACATCTACAATACGCATAATCCAACGTATAAAATAGCTAGAAAAATTTGGTTTAGACCCATCTAATTTTACAACTCTAATAGACATTATTTTTTTACCAACCGTAGAGCCATTCATCAAATACTCTAACAATAAATAGTAGAAAAAAGCTGGTAATGTTACAATTAAATACAAATGCCACATATCTTTAAAATGGATATTCATATATACCAACAAAAGAATCATAAGTAACGTGTAAACAAAAATAACAATGCTGTCTATAATATAGGCCAGCATCCTATCACCCAAATGTGCAGCATTTTGATGAATGCTAATATTTTGAGCAGTTTCTATTTGAATTTCGTTCATATTTTAGTTTCTTTGGTACAAATCTTAAAGCCAATGCGCGAAGCTGCCTTTGTAAAGCAAAATAAAGACAAATGGACTACTTTTGAAAGTGTCCTGGCAAAGAAAACGGAAATTGACCCAAACAAATTATCAGATTTGTATATCGAAATTACCGATCACCTTAGCTATGCCAAGACTTTCTACCCTGGTAGCAACACCGCATTTTTTTTAAATTCTTTGGCTTCAGAAGCTCATCAAAAAATATATAAGACCAAAAAAGAGCCAAAAAACAGAATAATCAGCTTTTGGAAAACAGAATTTCCCACATTATTTTATCACAATCGTCGTGAATTACTAATTGCATTTCTAGTTTTTTCATTTTTTTGCGCAGTAGGAGCTTTCTCTGCTGCTAATGATGGTGATTTTGTTAGATCTTTTTTAGGCGATGGCTATGTAAATATGACTTTAGAAAATATTGCCAATGATGATCCTATGGCTGTTTACAAACAGCAAAGTGAATTTAAAATGTTTTTAGGGATTACTATTAACAATATAAAAGTAGCTATGATGGCTTTTATATATGGTATTTTGCTTGGTATAGGTTCTTTATTTGTGATGATGCAAAATGGCATTATGCTAGGTAGTTTTCAGTATATGTTTTATGAAAAAGGATTGCTATGGGAGTCTGCACGTACTATTTGGATACACGGCACTATAGAGATATCTGTAATTATAATTGCTGGTTGTGCCGGACTTGTTTTAGCAAAAGGGATTCTTTTTCCTGGCACTTATACAAGACTAGAATCTTTTAAAAGAGGCACTGTAAATGGCTTAAAAATAATGCTATCTACTGTTCCTTTCTTTGTTGTAGCTGGCTTTTTAGAAGGTTTTGTTACTAGACATACAGAAATGCCAGATTGGCTTGCTATATTAATTATTACAAGCTCATTAGCTTTAATATTATATTATTACGTTATTTATCCTTATTTATTACACAAAAGAACCAACCATGCAGAATAACAATTACGTAGAGTTTAAAAAGAAAAGAGATTTAGGCGAAATTTTAGGCGACACTTTTGCTTTTTTAAGAACTCAATTAAAACCATTTTTTAACACCTTTTTTAAAATAGCTGGTCCGTACTTGGTTGTTTTTTTAATATGTAATGCTTTTTACACTTATACCATTGGTGGTAGTATGAATTTTAATGTTGAAAGTTCGGATGAAGCCTCTGAAATTTTTATGATGTTAACATCTGTATTTTTATTTCTCGTTTCTACTGGTGTAGCCTACGCAATGGCGCAATCTGTAACGTTACACTACATAAAAAGCTATGTAGAAAACAACGGGGTTATTAATTTTGATCAAATAAAATCTGAAGTATACAGTACATTTTGGAAGTTTATAGGATTAGCGTTTTTAGTAGGTATTTGCGTAATTGTTGGTTTAATGTTTTGCTTAATACCAGGAATATATTTGTATGTACCATTAACACTTGCTTTTAGCATCCTTATTTTTAACCAAAAATCTGTTGGTGATGCCTTTAGTGATAGCTTTAGTTTAGTTAAAGATTATTGGTGGATAACTTTTGCTACTCTTTTAGTAGTTGGTATTGTTGTAGCTGTAGCTGGTTATGCATTTAGTGTACCTTCTGCCATATATATGTACGCTAAAATGGGGGTATTTTCTGCAGAAATAGACCCAAGTAATATGGGAGATACATTAATAGATCCTATAGGGATTTTTATAAATGTTATAGCAGCTCTTTTTCAATATTTACTGGGTATTATTACAGTTGTTGCAGGCGCTCTTATTTATTTTGATTTAAACGAAAGAAAAAATTTAACGGGTACTATGGAGCGTATTAAAAGTTTAGGAAATACTACCGATTTATAATATGCAAAAACTTCTTTTTTCTTTTATTATTAGTATTACATTTTCTTTATCTGCGTATAGTTTTCAAGACTCTACTATGGTAGATTATGATGATGCACCTTTGTCTGTAAAGAAAATAACAAAAGAAGACTTACAATCTTATAAAGATGACTCTAGTTATAATTACACCTTAGAAAAAGCAGATAACTCTTGGTGGGATAAATTTAAATCTTGGCTTTACTCCTATTGGTTACGCTTTTTTCAGTGGCTATTTGGAGGAACAAAAGCTGTAGGCTATTTAGCTGCTTTTTTAAAAATTATACCGTACGTACTGCTTGGAATATTAATTTTTATTGGTGTAAAGTTCTTTTTAAAGGTAAACGCAAACAGTATACACTTATCTAAAAAAAATCAAAGTTCTGTTACCTTGTCTGAAGAAGAAAATATTATTAAGAACGAAGACATACAACAACTTATAAAAAAGGCTTTAGAGGATAAAAATTACAGATTAGCCATTAGATATTACTACTTGCATATTTTAAAAATAATGAGCGACAAAGAGCTCATAGATTGGCAATTACAAAAAACTAATGATGATTACCAACAAGAGCTAAGCGGCTCTACTTACGCTAAGTCTTTTATAACCATAACAAGATTATATGATTATGTTTGGTATGGAGATTTTACTATAGATGAACTTAAGTACAATAAAGCAGCAGAAGAATTTATTAAACTACAAAATAGCATCATTAAAAAGTGATAAAAAAAGGAAGCTCATATATCATCATTATAGCAGTAACACTTATTGTTTACTTGGCTTTAGAGTATAGTAAACCTAAAGAGGTCAACTGGTTTCCTTCTTTTGCTACTCACCATAAAATTCCTTTTGGCACCAAGGTTTTTAATGATATTTTAGAAAATAAATTAGGAGATAAAACAACATCTGTTTACGAACCACCTTTTATATTTTTAAATAAAAACGATACTATAACAGGTACATATTTGCTAATAAATAACAACCTTGAATTAGACAAAAGCGAAGTAAGTAAATTATTAGAGTGGACTGCCAAAGGAAATACACTTTACCTTGCAGGTTCTAGTTTTGGTAACGCTTTAGAAAATGAGCTTAATTTTAGCACAAAAACACTTTACACAGATGAATTAGATCATAAATTTTATATGCATTTAGTTAATCCGTCTATAAAAACTAAAAAACCTATTGTTTTTAGTAAAAAGTCCGATATTAATTATTTTTCTAAAATAGATACTCTAAACGCAAAAGTGTTGGGTGTTATAGATGATTTTGAAACAATCTCTATAAAAAATGCAAACATCATAAAACAAGACTATGGTAAAGGAACCGTTATTTTAAATCATTTTCCTTATGCATTTACTAATTTTTTTATTTTAGATAATGAAAACAATACAGATTACACATCGTCTTTATTAGCTTATATAGACACTTCTAAAAATATTTACATAGATAATCACCATAAATCAGGAAAAACCTTTTACACATCTCCAATGCGTATATTTTTAAGCGCAAAAGAATTAAAATGGGCATATTACATAGCTCTAATTGGCGCTTTATTTTATGTGTTTTTTGAAGGAAAAAGAAAACAACGTGCTATACCAATAGTTACTCCTTTAAAAAATCAGACTTTGGCATTTACCCGTACCATTGCAGATATGTATTACCAAAGAAACAGGCAAAAAGAAATTGCAGAGCATAAGATTAACTTTTTTATGGATTATGTACGCTCTAAATTTCATGTAAATACTTTAGAAAAGAACGATGATTTTTACAATACCGTTTCTGCAAGAAGTTTTCATACCAAAGAAGAAACAACAAAGTTGTTTTCATATTTTGATCAACTTTTACAACAACAAAATATAACTAATGTCCAACTAATAGCATTAGATAAAAAAATAGAACAATTTAAAGACAAAGCAAATGGAAGCAAATAACGATATCAATTTTGATAATAGAATACCTTTAGAAGATTTAAAAAATGCTGTTACCGAAATTAAGCAAGAGCTGGCTAAGGTAATTATTGGTCAAGATCGTTTTGTAGAGTTGTTAATTGTTTCGCTATTAGTAGATGGTCACGTTTTAATAGAAGGTGTACCCGGAATAGCAAAAACGGTTACTGCCAAATTATTTGCTAAAACTTTAAAAACAGAATTTAGTCGTATACAATTTACACCAGATTTAATGCCTAGTGATATTTTAGGTACTTCTATTTTTAACGTAAAATCGTCTGAATTTGAGTTTAAACAAGGTCCTATTTTTTCTAATATTATTTTGATTGATGAAATAAATAGAGCTCCTGCTAAAACACAAGCTGCTTTGTTTGAGATTATGGAAGAAACACAAGTAACTATGGACGGTAAAACCTATAAAATGGAGGCTCCTTTTATGGTTTTAGCTACACAAAACCCAATTGAACAAGAAGGTACTTATGCCCTACCAGAAGCACAATTAGACCGTTTTTTGTTTAAAATTAAAGTAGAATACCCAACACTAGAAGAAGAAATAAAAATACTAACAACACACCACCAACGTAAAGGCATAAAGCCGCAAACACTTATAAAAGATGTGTTGTCTCCTGCAAAATTAAAGGAATACAAAAAAAACATACAAGAAGTAATTGTTGAAGAAAAAATTCTACGCTACATAGCAGAAATAATTTCTAAAACACGTAACCACCCACATTTATACCTTGGTGGTTCTCCTAGAGCATCCTTAGCAACTTTAAATGCAGCAAAAGCTTTTGCTGCCATTAATGGTAGAGACTTTGTTACTCCAGAAGATGTAAAAAAAGCACTAACACCTGTACTTAACCATAGAGTTATTTTAACTCCAGAGCGAGAAATGGAAGGTATGACAACAGAAAGTGTTGTACATATGATTATGGAATCTGTAGAAATACCTAGATAATACATGCGTTTTTTAAAATCGTTTTACATACATAACACCTTTTTTTGGTACTTAGCCATACTTGCCGCAATGTTTATGACATCGTACTGGTACAAATGGCTATACCCTATTGCATGGCTTTGTACTATGGTTTTAATTGCCTTGTTTTTATTTGATATAGTTTTACTATTCGCATCAAAAAACAGTGTAAAAGCAAGCAGAACACTACCGCAAAAATTATCAAACAGTGACCATAACCCTATTGTTATGCAGTTTGTAAGTACTTATGCTTTTAAAACTGGTGTTTCTGTTGTTGAAGAATTGCCTATTCAATTTCAAAAAAGAGATTTTAAATACAATACAATACTTACAAAAAAAGAACCTAAAACTTTTGAATACACAGTTAGACCAGTAGAACGTGGTGAATATTATTTTGGCAACTTAAATATATATGCTTCTTCTCCCCTACGCATTGTAAAACGTAGATTTTTGTATCTTAAAAACCAGATGGTTCCAGTATATCCATCTATCATTCAAATGCAGAAATATGATTTTTTAGCTATCAGCAATAAATTATCAGAATTTGGAATGAAAAAAATTAGACGTATAGGTAATACGCAAGAGTTTGAGCAAATTAAAGAGTACGTTCCTGGTGATGACTTTAGAACCATAAACTGGAAAGCTACAGCTAAAAGTAACCAGTTAATGGTTAACCAATATCAAGATGAAAAATCACAACCCATTTACTCTGTAATAGATACTGGCAGAGTAATGAAAATGCCCTTTAATGGTTTAAAACTTTTAGATTATGCCATAAATAGTACGCTAGCATTTTCTAATGTAGCTCTTAAAAAGAATGACAAAACAGGAATGATATCTTTCTCTAAAAACATAGAGTCATTTTTACCTGCTATGCAAAAGCCTACTTATTTAAATGCCATACTAGAAAAGCTTTATAATATTACTACAGACTACGTAGATTCTGATTTTGGATTACTTTATGCACATTTAAAACGTAAAGTAAACCATAGAAGCTTATTATTACTATATACTAATTTTGAACATATAACAGCAATGCGCAGGCAGTTACCATATTTGCTTGCTATTGCAAAAAAGCATGTATTAGTTGTTATATTTTTTGAAAATACAGAATTAGAAAGCTTAATAAATTCTGATGCAGAAGACATACAGGGTATTTACCATAAAACTATTGCAGAAAAGTTTTCTATGGATAAAAGGTTAATGCAAAAAGAACTGCAACAATACGGCATACAAACAATACTTACCAAGCCAGAAGAGCTTACTATTAACACCATTAATAAATACTTAGAAATTAAAGCTAGAGGACTCTTATAAAAGTTAAAACTAAAAAGTTAGCTTCTGTAACAGAACCACTTACAAATAATACTTAAAAAAGTACTACAAATAAATAGTTTTAATGTAAAATTTCTTTATTTTTCCCTATATTATATATTTTAAACCATAATTACAACCTATGTTAAAATCAAACTACCAAAAAATATATAGCGGAAACCAATTTGATGTAAAAGCTATTGTAGAAAAATTACATTCAATAAATATAGAAGGCGTTGTAAAAGACGAGTCAGAATCTGGAAGACTAGCTGGTTTTGCTTCTGCTATACCTGGAGAACAAGACTTATATGTACATAATGATGAAGCAGAAAAAGCTTTAGAATTAATAAAAAGTCATTTTAAAAAATAACAACCAGAAATATTACCTAATTACTGCTTAAAAACAATAAAAAGTAGTAGTGTTAGGCAATAAAACTAAAACCTGTAATATCTTACACGTAATATTTAATTACAAGTAAGTATTTATTTACATATGAAAACTTCCCCCCAGTTTAAAGAATTAAGGTTTTCCAAAACTTTAATTCTTACCATTTTAGTTATATGTATTTTTCCTTTTATACTTCAGTTAATTGGAGTTGATTTTGGAAACATAAATATCATATTTAATGCTAACGGAGAAAAAGTCGCCTTAGACCATGCTTCTCAAGATCTAGTTTTAACTCATTTAAGAGGCACTTTTACACATTTAATTTTAGAATGGACAGCAATTTGTATTGCCATTGCAACTGCCGTATTAGCCTTTATACAATACAGAATAACAAACAACCCAACTACTCCTATTATTGGAGGCGCATTGTTATGTGCTGGTTTTATAGATGCCTTTCATGCTTTGGCAGCTATTAAAATAATAAATCCAGCTACTGGTAATGAAAATTTTTTACCATTTACTTGGGCACTATCTAGAATATTTAATAGTGTAATTTTAATTTTGGGTGTTAGTATAATTTTGTTACAAAAGAAAAGGATGCTTCCCAAAAACGGAAGGCGCTTTGTTTTTATTGTGACCTTAATTTTTGGTCTAATTGTATTTTTAACTGTATATTTTTCTGCCCTAAGTAAATCTTTACCAACTACAACAATACATGATAGTTTTATTACAAGGCCCTATGATTTAATTCCGCTTGTATTATTTTCATTTTTAGCATTATACTTATTTCCAAAGTTCCATAAAAAAGAAAACAATATATTTTCTAATGCTCTTTTATGGAGTATGATACCTGCTATAGCTACACAAATGTATATGGCTTTTGGGTCTGAACATTTACATGATTCTAACTTTAACATAGCCCATTCTTTAAAAGCAATATCATATGCTATACCATTTATTGGCATTATGCTAGACTATATATCTACTCATAAAAAAGAACAAATACGACTTACCGCATTAAAAAATGCTCATTATGCTGTTAGTCAAAAAAATAAAGAACTAGAACAGTTTGCCTTTATTGCATCTCATGACTTACAAGAGCCTTTACGTACTGTAATGAACTTTACTCAACTATTTAAAGAAGAGTATAGTGACAAGTTAGATAAAAATGGTATTACTTATTTAAACTTTATTAGACAAGCATCTACAAGAATGAGCTTGCTTATTAAAGCCGTTTTTGACTATTCTAGAATTGGAGCCAAAAATGAAATTAGTAAGGTAAAAACTAACAAATTACTTAATGAGGTTATTGCAGAAATGGACCATATTATTAAAGAAACCAATACTGTAATACACTATAAAAAGTTACCAAAAATAGAAGGTCAAAAAACAGAGCTACGTATTCTATTTCAAAATCTGCTATCAAATGCTATTAGATTCCAAAAAGAAGGCGCTACACCTGTAATAGAAATAAAAGCAAAAGACCTTGGAGATTTTTGGGAATTTAGTATAAAAGACAACGGTATTGGTATAGAAAAAAAGCATCAAGATAAAATATTTTCTATGTTTCAACGCTTACATTCTAAAGACGTTTATGAAGGAATAGGAATAGGGCTTACGCATTGCTTAAAAATTGTACTAATGCACCAAGGTAGAATATGGGTAACATCTGAACCAAATAAAGGGAGCGAATTTAAATTTACTATTAAAAAACAAGAATGAACATGCTAAAAAGTATATTGTTAATAGATGATGATGAGGCAACTAATTTTTTGCACAAAATGGTTATTAAAAAGCTTAATTGTACAAATGATGTTATTGTTAAAACTAACGGACAAGAAGCCATAGATTACCTTAAAACAGAAAAAGATGGTGTTTTTCCGCAACCAAGCTTAATTTTATTAGACATTAATATGCCTATTATGAATGGCTGGGAGTTTTTACAAGAGTATAAAAAGCTTGAAGAAAACCAAATGGCAGAAACTGTAATTGTTATGCTAACAACATCTTTAAATCCTGATGATAAAGCTAGAGCTTTAGGTTTTACCCAAATAAACGATTTTAAAAGTAAACCACTTACGCCAGACGGTTTAAGAGATATACTTAAAAGCTTTTTTATGTTTCCTGATGATATATAAACATAACAGCTAATAATTAAGGTATATTCACCAATATGCAAAAGATTACAGATCAAATGGGGAGGCAATTTGAATGCCCAAAAAGTCCCTTACGAATTATTTCTCTAGTGCCATCACAAACT
>NZ_JBDVAA010000158.1:0-24885 GCF_039943695.1 Cellulophaga sp.
TCCTACATTTAGTAAGTGTTTTGTTGCTTTGTAACCACCACCAATATCATCTACAATAACTTTATCACAAGTAATATCATCAGAAATTCTATCAAATAAAACCAAAGGAATATTATAATCTTTTAACTCATTAAAGTGTTCAAAGTCTCCCTTTTCTAAGGTTTCCTTGGCTATAGAAACAAGTAAACCATCTACACTTCCGTTAGCCATCATTTGTATGTTTAACTTTTCTTTTTCGTAAGACTCGTTAGATAAACATATCATAACATTGTAATCTCTACCGTTAGCTATTTTTTCAATTCCGCTAATAACTCTAGAAAAAAAGTGATGTACAATTTCAGGAATAATTACACCTATAACCATTGTTTTATTATTGCGTAGTTTTTGCGCTAGCATATTTGGTTTATAATGGTATAGGTCTGCAAAAGCTTTTACCTTTTTACGAGTTTCTTCGCTAATTTCTGGACTGTTTTTTAAGGCTCTAGAGACAGTAGAAGAAGACACACCAAGTTCTTTTGCAATGTCTTTTATGGTAATTTTGGCTTTCATAGTATAAAGATACAACGTTTGTGAACATCAACTAAGTATTAACTCTAAATTGATAATACTTAATTTTTTATAGCAAATAAATAACAATCTATTAAAATTGGACTAATTTTTTACCATAAAAACACACTTTTTGATAAAGTTGTTAACATGCAACCCGTTGCGTAACTCTATAGATTTGTTAAATTAAAGTTAAGCATATACTTTCACAAAGCGAAATATAAAAATGTGTTAAGTTTTAATCAAATTATTAACTCAAACTAACTTTATGAATAAACTAAAAAACATCTTTTTAGGTGTGTTTCTTTTTTTTCCACTGCTGTTTTTTGCACAACAAACAGTATCAGGAAAAATTACAGACAACGTAACTAAGTCTCCATTATTAGGAGTTAATGTTGTTGTAAAAGGAACAACAAACGGATCTATTTCAGATTTTGACGGATTGTACGAAATTAGAAATGTAAATATGGGTGATGTACTTTTATTTACTTCTATTGGTTATAATCCTAAAGAAGTGAAAGTTACTTCTAGCTCTTTAAATGTAGAAATGACAGAATCTACAGAATTACTAGAAGAGGTTGTACTAATTGGTTACGGTAGTGCCAAAAAAGAAGATTTAACTGGCTCTGTAGATGTCTTATCATCTAAAGATTTTAACCAAGGCTCTGTGGTTTCTGCAGATCAATTGTTAACTGGTAAAATGGCCGGTGTACGTATTACATCTAATGGTGGGCAACCAGATGCGGCACCAAATATTAGAATTAGAGGTGGTTCTTCATTATCTGCAAACAATAGTCCATTAATTGTTATAGATGGTATTCCTGTAGATAATACTAACCCTGCTGGTGTAGGTAACCCTTTGTCTCTTATAAACCCTAATGATATAGAAAGTTTTAGTGTTTTAAAAGATGCCTCTGCAACAGCTATTTACGGTTCTAGAGCATCTAATGGTGTAATTATTATTTCTACTAAAAAAGGTACTTCAGGAGAAGTTAAATTTAACTTTTCTTCGGATGTGTCTGTTAGCAATGTAGCTAATAATATTGACTTGATGAATAGTCAAGAATATGTGAGCTTTATTCAAGAATATCACCCTACGTATACAAATTTGTTAGGTATAGATGACCCAAATACGTCTGCTACAGATAATTTAGCTACACCCGGGATAGAGGGAAGAATTATTGGAGATACAGACTGGCAAGAAGAAATTTTTAGAACAGCAATTTCTAGTAACACAAATTTTAGCGCAAGGGCAAATTTAGGCGGAAAAATACCTTTTAGAGGTTCTATTGGTTACACAAATACTGGAGGTGTTGTTAAAACTAACGATTATGAAAGAGTTAGTTTGTCTGCTAAATTAACACCTACTTTTTTTGATGATCATCTAAAAGTAAGTTTAAATGCCAAAGGATTGTATTCTGAAAAAAACGCTATTGATGAAGGAGGCGCTTTAGGTGGAGCTATAAATATGGATCCAACTAAACCTGTTTTTGATACTAGCGATAGTAATCGTTTTGGAGGATATTACCAAAATACAATTGTAGATGGTAATAGATTATTGTTAGACGGGCAAAGTAACCCTTTAGCTTTACTAAAACAAAGAGAAAGACCTGAAGAAGTAAAACGGTTTTTAGGAAATATAGAACTAGATTATAAATTACACGCATTACCAGAATTAAGAGCAGTTTTAAATTTAGGTTTAGAAGCATCTAAGGCAAACATTGAAGAAAGGTTTTTAGATAATTCTATTGCTACCTACAGGTTTAATAACGCAGATACAGATATTAATACCAATTATTTGTTTAATCCTGGTGTTAATTATACAGAAAATCAAGACATTACAAATACAACGCTAGATGCTTACTTAGTTTATACTAAAGAGTTTAAAGGATTTGTAAAAAGATTTGAAGTACAAGGTGGTTACTCTTACCAAAATTTTAAAAATGATGGAACTTCTGTTCAATACAGATATAATGATGAATCAGGCTTAAGAGAAGAGTTAATAAATCCAAACAATTTAAATAACAGGTATTATAATGTACTAAACTTACAGTCTTATTTTGGAAGAGCAAATATAGATTTAGCAGAACAGTTTTTAGTAACATTATCTTTTAGAGCAGATGGTTCTTCTTTATTTACAGAAGAAAACAGATGGGGTTATTTTCCTGCCGCAGCGGTTGCTTGGAAAATTGGTAATGCTGGTTTTGTAGAAAACTCTAATGTTATTAATGACCTAAAACTTAGGTTAGGAGCAGGTAAAACAGGACAGCAAGATATTACTGGCGCTGTTGGTTATTATCCATCTTCACCATTATTTACTATTGGTTCTACTACTAGTCAGTACTTAAGTGGAGTAAACTTATACTCTGCTAAAGCATTTAATCCAGACTTAACTTGGGAAAAAACAACAACATATAATGTTGGTTTAGATTTTGATTTATTTGCAAACGGAATTGTTTCTGGTTCTGTAGATTTTTATCAAAAACAAACAAAAGATTTATTAGCAAGAACAGCTGTACCTCCTGGGCAAGCATTATCAGATGCATTTGTACAAAATGTAGGTGAAACAGAGAGTAAAGGTTTTGAAGTTAATTTAAACTTAAGACCTATTAGCACAGAAGATTTTACATTAGAATTTAATTCAAATGTTGGGTACAACAGATCTGAGGTTACTAGTTTAAAAGATGTAACTAGAATTACTGCGGCAGAGTCTGGTTTACCAACAGGTACAGGAGTAAGTTTAGCATACCACGCTGTAGGTTACCAACCATATTCTGCTTGGGTATTTAAACAGGTATATGACACAAATGGAGATCCAATTTCTAATGCATTTGTAGATATTAATGGAGATAATGTTATTGATAATGATGACAGATATTATGAAACATTAAGGCCAAATTGGACTTTTGGCTTTGGACTTAATTTTAACTATAAAAACTGGGACTTAAGTTCTAGCTTTAGAGGACAATTAGGAGGGCAAGTATACAACGCAAGAAGATTAACTTCTGGTTGGATTGATAGAGCTATACCAAACAATAGTAATAGTTTAAGTAATGTTTTAGATTTTAATTCTGATGCGGCCACTACTTCTTTTACTAATGTACAGGGTAATATTCCTTTCTCAGATTATTTCTTAGAAGATGCATCTTTTTTAAGAATGGAAAATATTGTAATTGGTTTTAGAGTACCTAATTTCTTAAAAGATACTTCTTTAAGAATTTATGGAGCTGCAAATAACCTTTTTGTTATAAGTGATTATAGCGGACAAGACCCTGAGAATTTTAACTCAATAGATAATAATTTCTACCCAAGACCTAGAGTATTTACCTTGGGATTAAATTTAGACTTTTAGGATTATGAAAAAAATTATAATAGCTTTTCTAGGTATAACTATGTTGGTTAACATAAGTTGTACAAAAGATTTAGATACAGATCCACTAGTAGAATTAACGTTAGAAGAATTAATTAATAGAGACCCTAACGCTGTACAAGGTATTGTTTCTAGACTATACGGTTCTTTTGCCCTATCTGGTCCAGATGGCCCTGGTAGTTCTGATATTAGTGATAATGCAGGTGAATCTCCTTTTTTAAGAGGAATTATAAATCTTCAGGATTTTACTGCGGATGGAATGAAAAATAGATGGGGAGATGATGGTTTAGATCAACTTACAACTACATCTAACTGGGATGAAAATAATAAGTTTTTTAGATACTTGTATAACAGAATTTACTACACAATTCCACAATGTAACAACTTATTATCTGTATTAGATAATGTAGAAACAGAAGGTAAAGAAGAAGTAATTGCAGAGGTACGTTTTTTAAGATCCTTAGCTTATTACTACTTAATTGATACTTTTGGAAAAGGAGTTTTAGCAACAGAAGAAAACTTTGGATCTTCTGCACCACTACCAGAAGCTACTAGAGCAGAATTATTTGCTTATGTAGAGTCAGAATTATTAGACGTTGTAGAAACTTTACCAGATTCTAATGACTATGGTAGAGCTAATAAGGCGGTTGGTAATATGTTATTAGCAAAATTGTACATAAATGCAGAAGTATACACAGGCACAGATAAGTTTTCAGAAGCATTAACCACAATAAATAAAGTAATTACTAATGGTGGTTATAGTTTAGCAGATAGCTATGTAAGTATATTTTCTGGAGATAATAATACATCACCAGAAATAATATTTCCTTTAATTGCAGATGCACTAACTAGTCAAAGCTACGGTAATACCACCTATATAGTTAATGGTTCTAGTAGTTCAGAAACTATGACTTTAGCAGACTATGGATTAACAGATGGTTGGGGTGGACATAGAGCTTCTAAAGGTTGGTACGGTTTGTACGGAGATTTAGAAACTTCTACAGATGAAAGAGCTAGTTTGTTTTTTACAGAAGGTCACTCTTACGAAATGAATGATTATAAAACTTGGACAGATGGTTATCCACCTATAAAGTTTAGAAATACTAATGCTTTAACGGCTTCAACTGCACCAACTCCTTTTTCTAGTACAGATTTTCCACTTTTTAGATTAGCAGATGCATACTTAATGTTTGCAGAATGTGCTGTTAGAACAAATCAAAATTTAGGAGAAGCTTTAGGTTTTGTAAATCAGATTAGAGAAAGAGCAAATGCAGAACCAATTAGTGCAGCAGACCTTACCTTAGATTTTATTTTAGACGAGCGTGGTAGAGAGCTAAACTTAGAAGGACACAGAAGAATAGACTTAATCCGTTTTGGCAAATTTACAGGTAGCTCATACCTATGGCCTTGGAAAGGTGGTGTAGTAGATGGCACAGGAATTCCAGATACATACAAATTGTTTCCTATTCCTTTACAGGCATTAGAAGCAAATCCTAACCTAAAACAAAATAACGGATACTAACTAAATAACTAACTAAAACCATAACTATGAAAAATATAAGAATTATAGCATTATCTATTCTAGCTACCTTAGGCTTGACTTCTTGTGAAGATGATGATAATTTAGTATTCACAGCGCAAACACCATCAGAAGATATTGCTTTTACAAGTACTTTTTTAAATGAGTATGTTTTAACAGATGCTACTAAGGAAAATATAGCAGAGCGTTTTGTTTGGAATTCTCCAGATTTTGGTATTGCTACTCCAAATGCTTATGATTTACAGGGTTCTGCCACAGATGATTTTGCAGAGATAGTAGAAATAGGCACAACTGCAGATAGTAATTTAGGTGTAACTGTAGAAAAAATGCTAGAATTAGCAACTGCAGCAGGTTTAGATAATGATCCTAATACAGTAGATATGCCAAATACTGGTATATTATATTTTAGAGTTAGAGCTTATGTTGGTGATGGAGCAGAAAATGCTCCAGAAAGCTTTTCTGCTGTTACAGCATTAAATGTTGTATTGCCAGAAGACACAGAAGCAGGTAGTGGTATAGAGATGTCTTCTTGGGGAATTGTAGGTTCTGCGGCTAATGATTGGGGTGCAACACCAGATATTCCTTTTTATACAACAGAAACACCAGATGTTATTGTTTCTTATGCAAATCTTATTGCCGGAGAAATTAAGTTCAGAGAAAATAATACTTGGGGTGGTGATTTAGGTGATGCTACCTTAGATGGTATTTTAGATGCAGACCCAGATAACAATATAGTTATAGCAGAGGCAGGTACTTATAAGTTTACTATTAATTTAAGCGATAACTCTTATACTATAGAAGAATATTTCTGGGGAATAGTAGGTAGTGCTGCTCCTAACGGATGGGATGGTCCTAATGTGAAACTAGCATACAATTACAATACAGATACATTTAAAGCTGTAGTACAGTTAGTAGACGGTGAAATGAAAGTTAGGATGAATGATAAGTGGGATACTAGCTATGGTGATGGAAATCTGGATGGAGTTTTAGATACAGATGCAGATAATAATATTGCTGTTACTGCTGGTTATTATCTACTTACTGTTAACTTTAATACTTTGGAGTATACTTTAGAAGAAACTACAATTTGGGGCTTAGTTGGTTCTGCTACTCCTAATGGTTGGGATGGACCAGATACTAAATTTACTCCAGATTTTGCTAATCCTGGTGTATGGACTATAGATAGTATTGATTTAGTAGATGGAGAAATAAAAGTTAGAGCAAATGATGCTTGGGATACTAGTTATGGTGATTTAGAGCCAGACGGAGTATTAGATACGGAAAATGATAACAATATAAATGTAGTTGCTGGTACATATAAAGTTACCATAGATTTTTCTGATGAATCTTCTCCTACAATAGTAATTGAATAAAGTAAATAAACTTAAAAGGGTTGCACTAAGTGCAGCCCTTTTTTAATAACTGACTATGAAAAAAAAATTACTACTTCTTTTTTTATTTTTTACTTTACTTGGATTTTCTCAGGTGCAAAACGTAACCTATTCAGTTTCTCCAGAAGCTTTTGGTGAGAACGATGAAATTACCATTACAGTATCTAATTTAGATGTATCTGCTTGGGGTGTTTCTGATGCATATCTTTGGGCTTGGTCCTTAGATGCAGACGGTGAAAACTCTCAAGATTCTCCTACTAATGGTAGCTGGACAAACTCTAATGAAAACCAAAAACTTACTGACAATGGTGATGGTACTTATAGCTTTACCTTAACTCCCTCTAGTTTTTTTAATAGAACTAATATTGGACAAATAGGAATGCTTATTAAAGCAAAAAATGGGGATGGTGATAAAAAAGCGCAAGACTATATTTTTAATGTTGGCACATTTCAATTTAACCTTAATTCACCAGCAAAAACTACAACTGTTTTAAATTCTGGCGAGAGTATATCCGTTGTTGCTACTTCTTCAATAAGTGCAACGTTTGTTTTAAAGGCAAACAATATAATAGTAGACACGCAAACAGCAATTACAGACTATAGTTATAGCTATGCTGTAACAGAAAATAGTAACTTTAGTTTAGAAGTTACAAAAGATACTGAAACTAAATCGGCAATTTTTAATGCTGTAGTTTCACCAACAGTAGAAGAAGCTCCAGTACCTGCTGGTATGTTAGACGGTATTAATTTAGACCCAGTAGATGCTACAAAAGCAACACTGGTTTTATATGCTCCTTTAAAAGATTTTGTGCACGTTATTGGTGACTTTAATAACTGGCAAATAGACAATAACTATCTTATGAAAAAAGATAGTGCTACAGATAGGTTTTGGATAGAGTTAACAGGTCTAACGCCACAAGCCAATCATATGTATCAATATTTGGTGAATTTTGAAATTAATGTAGCAGATCCTTATTCTACTTTAGTTTTAGATCCTTACTCAGACCAATATATAGATGAGGTTACTTATCCTAATTTACCTGCTTACCCAACAAATTTGACAACTGAGGCTGTTACTGTTTTGCGTACTGGTGATACAGATTATAACTGGGAAACAACAAATTTTGTTGCACCAGACAAAACAGACCTAGTAATTTATGAGGTATTGCTTAGAGATTTTGATGCTTTGCATTCTTTTGAAGCTTTAAAAGACAGGTTAGACTATATACAAAATTTAGGAATAAACGCTATAGAACTTATGCCTGTGAGTGAGTTTGATGGTAATGAAAGCTGGGGATACAATCCATCTTTTCATATGGCATTAGACAAATATTACGGCACAAAAGATGCTTTTAAAAGTTTAATTGATGAATGCCATAGCAGAGGTATAGCTGTAATTTTAGATGTCGTTTACAATCACGCTAGTGGTCAAAACCCTTATTTTAGGCTTTGGAATGATAGCAACGGTGGTTTAGGAGGAAAAGCTACTACAGATAACCCATTTTTTAATCAGGAAGCAAAGCACTCTTACAGCGTTTTTAATGATTATAATCACCAATCTGTAGCTACACAAGAGTATGTTAAACGTACTGCTCAATATTGGATAGAGGAATATAATTTAGATGGTTTTAGATGGGATTTAACAAAAGGATTTACTCAAAATTGTGCAGCAAATGATGATAGCTGTACTAATGCTTACCAACAAGACAGAGTAGATGTTTTAAAACAATATGCAGATGACCAGTGGACTGTAAATGATGATTTTTATATCATTTTTGAGCATTTAGGAGGTATTACAGAAGAAGAGCAGTGGGCAGATTATAGAATTGAAGAAGGTAAAGGAATTTTACTTTGGAACAAGCAAACGGAGGCTTACAATGAAGCTTTAATGGGCTACAATACAGGTGGTAAATCTAATTTTTCTGGTGTATCTTATGCTCAAAAAGGATTTAAGCAAGCGTCTGCAGTATCTTTTATGGAGAGTCACGATGAGGAACGATTGCTTTACAAGAGTATAAATTTTGGTAATGAAGAAGGCAATTACTCTACTAAAGACCTAAATACATCTTTAGAGCGTTTACAAACTTCAGGTGCTTTTTTCTTTGCGATTCCTGGACCAAAAATGATATGGCAGTTTGGAGAATTAGGATATGATGTTTCTATTGAAGAAAATGGCAGAGTAGGTAATAAGCCAATACTGTGGGAGTATACAGATAATCCTAATAGAAAAGCAGTTTACAATAGCTGGAGCAAGATTATCAATTTAAAGAAAAATGCAGAAGTATTTAGTACCTCTAATTTTACTATTGATGCATCTAACACAAACGGTTTAAAGAAAATACATTTAACGCTAGAGAGTGCAACAGTAGACCAAATAAAGCATATTGTTGTTTTAGGTAATTTTGGAATGTCTGCGCAAAGTATAACTGCAGATTTTCAGGAAACTGGTACTTGGTATAATCTTTTAAGTAAAAACACACCGCTAGAAGTAACTGCAACCACTACAGGCATAAATTTAGAAGCAGGTGAGTTCATAATTTATGCAGATAAACCTTTTGTAGATCCTAATGATTTGGATAGTGATGGTGTTGTAAATGCTAATGACGCATGTCCTAACACTCCTGTTGGCACTACTGTAACTGTTACCGGTTGTAGTCTGTTTACATTACCCGCTACAAATTACCAAATTGCTACTGTTAGCGAAACTTGTAAAGATGCTAACAACGGCAAAATTAATATTACTACGGCAGAAAATTTAAATTACACGGCAACAGTATCTGGACCTAATAGTTTTTCTGTACAAGAAAACTTTACAGCAGAGCTAGTTTTAGAAGATTTAAGTGCCGGTACATATACAGTTTGTTTTACTATTGAGGGTGAAACAGATTACGAGCAATGTTTTACACTGGTTATTACTGAGCCTGAAGATTTATCGGTTTCTTCTAAAATAGATAGATCTTCAAAAAGCGTGAGTTTATCCTTAAAGGGGGCTGAGGTCTACTTTGTAACCTTAAATGGAATTACGTATGAAACTAGTGGTAATCATATTGATTTACAGTTGCAACCAGGATTGAACAGGATATCTGCCCAAACGGGTATAGATTGTCAAGGTAAGTTTACCGAAGAAGTTTTTGTATCTGAGGAAGTACGCTTTTTTCCTAATCCTGTTGTAACAAATTTAACGGTTTACTGTGCAGGTAAGGATACTAGTGTAACTGTTTCTTTGTTTGATTTTACAGGAAGACAATTACTAACGGATACTAAAAGTATTGATGCTAATAGAGAAATAGCGATACAAACTACGAGCTTAAAAACGGGTAAGTATATTGTTGTGGTAAAAGGAAAAACAATAAATAAAACATTTAAAATTATTAAGTAATGCATACAAAGTATTTAAAAATATACGGATTTATAGCTGCAATAATTTTATCTAGTTGCGGTGGCGGAGGTGATGATAGTCCGGTTGAACCAGAAGTTTTTGCTCCAACAGCATCTACATTAAGTTTGCCAGCTAATGACGAGGTTTGCTTAACAGGTACAACTATAAACGACACCCAGGCTTCGGTAGCATTTACGTGGCAAGGAGCAACTAATGCAAATGGTTACAATGTTGTTGTTAAAAATTTGACTACAGAGCAAATTAATACATTTACGGCAACAGCAGAAACAACAACAATTACCTTAACAAAAGGGGAACCGTATTCTTGGTACGTAGTTTCTACATCTAACACAACTACAGAAACTGCAGAGAGTGATGTTTGGAAATTTTATTTAGCAGGAGACGGAATTGTAAATTATGCACCTTTTATGGCAGAAGCAATATCTCCAGAGATAGGAGAAACGGTGTCTGCATCTAACAACAAAATTACATTGCATTGGCACGGAGCAGATGTAGATAATGACATTAAAGATTATGAAGTGTTTTTAGCTACAACATCACCGCCAGCAACAAGTATAGGTACAACTACAGATGCTTTTTTAGAGAGTTCTGTAAGTTCTGGAACTGTGTATTATTGGCAAGTTGTTACAACAGACCAAGAGAATAACAGTTCTAATTCACAAATATTTGAGTTTAAAGTTAATTAAACCAGATGTTAGTAAGTTTTTTTGTTTGGCCAGAAATAGAAGTATTTCTGGCTTTTTTTATGTTTATTTGGTAATAATAATAAACTCAGACCTTCTGTTAACAGCATGTTCTTCATTAGAGCATTTTACACCGTTTTTGCACTTATTAAGTAATTGAGATTCTCCAAAACCAATACCCGTAATTCTACTTTGGTCTACACCTTTAGATACAAGATATTTTGCAGTAGATTTTGCTCTTCTGTTAGACAACCATAGGTTGTAGGTGTCACTCTCTGTACTATCTGTGTGCGAACCAACTTCTATTACCACCGTAGGATTCTCTAACATATAGTTAGCAACCTTGTCTAAGTCAGGATAAGATTCTACTCGTAAATAAGAACTATTTGTATCAAAATAAATAGATTTTAATTTTAAATAGTTTGATAAGTCAGAACCCACAGCTGTTGCTTCTTTAGAGTTCTCTAATTCTAAAACTACTTTCTCAATTTTAGTATTGTTTTTAGGTGTATATATATACTTTACAGCATCTGCATAACCATCACTCTTAGCTGTAAAACGATATTTTTTTTCAGGTAAATTTACTTCTGTCGTAAAAAAGCCATTTTCATCACTAACAGTTTCTACTAAATTATTATTCTCATAATCATAAATGGTTACCATAGCATTAGCTACAATTGTATTGGTCTCTTTGTCTATAACTTTCCCCTTTATTACTTTGGTTACAGATTCTCTAACAAACCTATAAATATCATCACTTCCTTTACCTTTTGGTCTGTTTGATGCTAAAAAACCTTCATTTTTAGATTCGTTTATAATTAAAGAAAAATCATCTTGCCTACTATTAACTCCTTTTTCCATATTAAGAACCTCAGCATTTTCTTGTTGTAGGTTGATGTAAAAAATATCTAAACCACCTAAACCAGGATGTCCGTCTGAAGCAAAATACAAGGTTTCAGATTCAGAAATAAAAGGAAATGTTTCTCTGCCTTCGGTATTAATTGTAGCTCCTAAATTTTGTGGTTCACCAAAGCTACCATCACTATTAATAGCTACAACAAAAATATCTGAAGCACCAAGTGTACCAGGCATATCTGAAGCAAAATAAAGCTTATCTTCTGTGTAATTTAAGGTTGGGTTAGCAACAGAATACTCATCATTATTAAAAGGTAACTCGGTTACATTTGTCCATTTTCCATTTTCTAGTGTAGCTCTGTAAATTTTAAGTCTACTTAAACCGTTTTTATCTGGAGAAAATTTACCGTTTTCTGAGTTGTTTCTTGTAAAATATACTGTTTTACCATCTTTTGTAAATGCAGTAGAAGACTCGTGTGTTTTAGTGTTTAATTCTTTTGCAAAATTACCAAGGTATATAAATTTTAAACTGTCTTTTTTTGCTGTGTGTAAATTTAAAAAAGGCCTGTTGTTCCATTCGTGTATATTATTCACTAAAAAACCAGTATCTCTTGCACTAGAAAAAACTAGTGAGTCTTTGTAAAATGATGGCGCAAAGTCTGATTCTGCAGAGTTAGATTCTAAATTAGTTAAAGTATATTTTTGTTTGATATTTTTTAGGTTCTCTAAATAATCTAGTTTTTCAATAAATTTAGAAGCTCTTAAGTCTTGCTGTTTAATTTTATTAAACTGAAGCATTATTTTATCTGCTTGGTCATAATTACCGTTAGACCTTAGCGTTTGAGCGTATTTAAATAAGTATTCAGAATCAGAATTTTTTAGATCTGGCATTACTAATTTTGAATAGCAATTAGCAGCTTCTTTATAGTTAGCATTTAGGTAATAAGCGTCACCTAATTTTTTATAAATGTCCAAGGAGGTTTCTCCTTTGCTAATTAACTTATTGTACTCTTTAATGGCTAGGGCATAGGCTTTAGTATTAAAAAGCCTGTCTGCTTCTGCTAACTGTTTTGTCTGTGCAACAGCAGAGAACTGTGCAATTACAAGCAAAAACAAACCAATTATAGTTTTATCTATCTTCATATTAAAAGAATCTTGGTGTTAGTGCATTTCTAATCTTAGATTTAAAATCATATCTAAGGAAAACCTCAAAAGAACCATCATTAAAATTGGTTCCTCCTAAGGCTGTAGTTTCTTTATCATAAGCTAAACCAACCATTAGGCGCTGTGTTGCTTGTATGCCAATAAGGGCACTTAAAGCAGCATCCCACCTATAAGCAACACCCATAGAAAATTTGTCTTTGTACAAAAACGTAGTAGATACATCTACTTGTAACGGTGCACCATAAGTTGTTTTAAGTAATGTGGCTGGTTTCATTTTTAAATCAGAATTTAAATTAAAAACATAACCTGTAATTAAATACCAGTTTACTTGCTCTTCTGCAATGTATGATGTGCTTGTTGAAGATTCATCAAAATGTTTGGTCTTTAAAAAATTAGGAACAGATAAACCTGCATAAAACCGATCTTCGTGATAATAAATACCCGCACCAAAATTTGGAGAAAATTGTTTATCTACACCATTATCTGGTACAGCAACTGTAGGGTTATTGGCTCTTAGTTTGTTGTGATCTATATTTAAAAAATGACCACCAGCTTTTAATCCAAAGGAAATTTTTCCTTTTTCTGATGCTTTAATGGTATAAGAATACAAAGCATCTATGTAAGTGTCTTGGTTTGTACCGTTACCAATTTCATCATTAACAACAGATAATCCTAAGCCAGATTTTGCAGAAACTGGAGCGTGAATATTAAAAGTTTGTGTAACAGGAGCACCATCTAAACCAACCCATTGTGAGCGGTGTAATGCGGCTATACTTAACGCACCTCTAGAGCCAGCATAAGCCGGATTTATAGAAATTGTATTGTACATATATTGTGTATACTGCGCATCTTGTTGAGCGTTAACTCCAAAAGCAAATAACAGTACACCAATAAGGCTAAATACGTGTTTTTTATGTTTATATATTGATATCATTTTTTATAATTAATTTAGGTACAAATAGCCATTTTTAGTTTTAGCTTCTCCTTCTTTTAAATAGTTAATTATGTAATAATACACACCAGCAGGTAACGTACTACTAGATTTAACTACGGCTCTACCATTAGAAATACCTGTAAATGCTCTTGATGCGTTATCATAAGATTTTGTGCTGTATACTTTTACACCCCATCTGTTAAATATTTCTACAGTATTATCAGGAAAAGCTTCTATGTTTACTATTACAAATGTGCCATCTGCTGTACCAGGTGTAATGTTTTCATTTTGAATTTCTATATCACAAGCAACTCCTAAAGGAGGTGTACCGCCAATAGAGTCACAAGCATCTAGAGGATCTGTATTATCTACAACTTCTTGCCCATCCAAAATGCCATCTTTATCTGTATCAGCATCGTTAGGATCTGTTCCTATTGTATTTTCTTCTTCATTAGTTAAGCCGTCTGCATCACAATCAGACGTGTTTAAAGGAGTGCCGTTAATAGAATCACAATCATCTAAAGGATTGGTATTATCAGTAACTTCTTGTCCATCTGTAACACCATCATCATCTGTATCTGCGTCATTAGGGTCTGTACCAAGTGCAACTTCATCATCATTTGTTAAGCCATCATTATCAAAATCATCTGTAATAAAAATAACAGCTGTATTAGTATTACCTGCTGTATCAGAAACCGTAATATCTAATGTACTAGGGAAACTTAAACTAGGCAAAGCACCACTATTTGGAGTAGTCGTGTTTGTATCTAAACTAAAGTTACCTGCAGCATCTGTTATAACTGTATAAGTAACTTCAGGTGTACCATCAGCATCAATATCTATACTAATAAGCAAGGTTTCATTTATACTGCCAGTACCAGTAATAACAGGAGTAAGGTTATCTGTTATTTCATCGTTTACAATAGGAGCTACGGTATCTATAACAATAGGATATACTGTAGAAGAAAAACTAATGTTGCCAAAAGTATCGCTTGCTACTGCAGTAATATCATAGTTTCCATCTGGTAAAACAGTTGCAGTGTGGTCTAAAGTCCAATTACCTGTAGCATTAGCAGTTGCAGTACCTATTATAACACCATCAATATAAATATCTATAATTCTGTTTGGTTCAGATGTTCCAAAAATAGACAGAGTATTGTCAGATGTAATTGCATCATCAGGAATATTTGTATCAATACTAATGCTACTAATAACAGGTGTAGCAATAGTTGCAGTTTGTACATTGTATAGTTTAGTAGCAGTAACTGTATTGATATTGCCTGCAGAGTCTGTAGTAGTTAAATTAGCATCTATAGTAGTATCAGCATCTAAAGCTAAATTATTTCCAGACACTATTATACTAAAGGTTCCGGTATTACTAACAGTACCATTAGTAGATACACCGTTTATTAAAAGTGTAACCGTATCTCCAGTATTAAATTCTCCGGTAACAGTACCAGTTACAGTTATATTACCAGAAGCTTCAATAGCATTAATGGTATTGTCAGCGGTTACATTATCAATAATAATTGTTGGTGTAGGAGCAGTAATATCTAAAGCATATATTTTTGTTGCATTAATTGTATTGCTATTACCAACAGTATCTGTGGTAGCCAAGCTAGCATTTATAGTTACATCTGCATCTGCAAGGAGGTCTCCACCATTAACAGTAATGCTAAAAATACCGGAAGCATTAACAGTACCTGTAGTAGAAACACCGTTTATTAATAGCGTAACTGTATCTCCGTTATTAAATTCTCCTGTAATACTACCTGTAATAGTTATGTTTGATGTTGATTCTGTGGTATTTATAATATTATCTGCAGTAACATCATTTATTGTTAGGGTAGGTGTAGGAGCAGTAACATCTACATTGTATGTTTTGTTTGTTGTTCCTGTACCTGTATTTCCTGCTGTGCTTGTTGTGTTAACACTACCATTTATGGTTAAATCTGCATCTGCAGTAAGTTCAGACCCCGTAATAGGTATACTAAAATTACCTAAGGCATCTACTGTATTAGTGTATGATATAGTGTTTACTACTAAAGTAACCACATCACCAGTTAAAAAGTCTCCACTAACATTACCAATTACTGTTATTGTGGTTGTAGCTTCAGTAGTGTTAATAGTATTGTCTGCCGTAATATTATTTATTGTAATAATGGGTATAGGCAAAGTAGTATCTACATCATAAAGTTTATTGTTAGTAGCAGTACCAACATTACCAGCCAAATCTAAGGTGTTTACCTCTCCATTTATAACGAAATCTGCATCTGCAGCAAGATCACTACCATTAACTGGAATGCTAAAATTACCAGAAGCATCTACACCATTAAAATACGAATTTCCATTTATCGTAAGAGTCACAAGATCTCCAGTATTAAAATCGCCACCAACAGTACCCGTGATAGTTATGGTTGATGTTGCCTCACTAGCATTTACTACATTGTCTGCAGTAACGTTATCAATAGTTAAAGTAGGAACAGGAGCAGTGGTATCTATTGTAGCAGAATCGCTTCCGTTAGTACTTGTATTTCCTGCAGCATCAGTTACCAATGCAGTTACAGTAATTGTATTGCCTTCACCTGGACTAGCAATACTTGTAGTTATAGTACCATTACTAATATCTGTAGCAGTTAAAGTCTGATTAGTACCGTTTATAGTTAAAATATCGTTCTCTACAGCTTCGGCAGGTAACGTAATTGTAACGTCAATATCGCCAACTAATTCTGTACTGTTTATAATAGCATCATTATTAATATCTTCAGTAATTACAACTGTAGGAGCAGCGGTAGCTGTAGTGTCAATTATAGCAGAATCACTACCCTCTGGACTTATATTTCCTGAGGTATCTGTAACAGTTGCAGTCACAGTAATAGTATTGCCTTCACCTGGACTAACAAAGCTAGTACTTACAGTACCAGTACTAATATCTGTAGCAGTTAAAGTTTGGTTTGTACCATTTATGGTTAAAATATTGTTCTCTACAGCTTCAGCAGGTAAAGTAATGGTAACATCAATATTGCCAGAAAGCTCAGAATTACCTATAATTCCGTCATTATTAGCATCTTCAGTAATTACAACTGTAGGAGCCGATGTAGCAATAGTTTCTATTGTAGCAGAATCGCTTCCGTTAGTACTAGTGTTTCCTGCAGTATCAGTTACCAATGCAGTCACAGTAATAGTATTGCCTTCACCCGGACTAACAAAACTTGTAGTTACAGTACCATTACTAATATCTGTAGCAGTTAAAGTCTGATTAGTACCGTTTATAGTTAAAATATCTCCAGAAACAGCTTCGGCAGGTAATGTAATAGTGACATCAATATCGCCAACTAATTCCGTACTGTTTATAATAGCATCATTATTAATATCTTCAGTAATTACAACTGTAGGAGCAGTGGTTGCTGTAGTGTCAATTATAGCAGAGTCACTACCATCTGGACTTATATTTCCTGAGGTATCTGTAACAGTTGCAGTCACAGTAATAGTATTGCTTTCACCCGGACTAACAAAGCTAGTAGTTACAGTACCAGAACTGATATCTGTGGCAGTTAAAGTTTGGTTTGTACCGTTTATAGTTAAAATATCGTTCTCTACAGCTTCAGCAGGTAAAGTAATGGTAACATCAATATTACTAGAAAGCTCAGAATTACTTATAATTCCATCATTATTAGCATCTTCGGTAATTACAACTGTAGGAGCCGATGTAGCAATAGTTTCTATTGTAGCAGAATCGCTTCCGTTTGTACTTGTATTTCCTGCAGCATCAGTGATTGATGCAGTTACAGTAATTGTATTGCCTTCCCCAGGACTAACAAAACTAGTCGTTATAGTACCAGCAGTAATATCTGATGCAGTTAAAGTCTGATTAGTACCGTTTATAGTTAAAATATCTCCAGCAACAGCTTCGGCAGGTAATGTAATAGTAATAGTAATATCACCCACTAATTCTGTACTGTTTATAATAGCATCATTATTAATATCTTCAGTAATTACAACTGTAGGAGCAGAAGTTGAGGTAGTATTTACTTTAGCAGAATCACTACCTTCTGGACTCGTATTTCCTGAGACATCTGTAATTGATGCTGTAACAGTAATGGTGTTATCTTCACCCGGACTAACAAAACTTGTAGTTACAGTACCATTACTAATATCTGTAGCAGTTAAAGTTTGGTTAGTACCATTTATGGTTAAAATGTCGTTCTCTACAGCTTCAGCAGGTAACGTAATGGTAACATCAATATCACCCACCAATTCTGTGCTGTTTATAATAGCATCATTATTGGCATCTTCAGTAATAACAACTATAGGGGCAGATGTAGCAACAGTTTCTATTGTAGCAGAATCGCTTCCGTTTGTACTTGTATTTCCTGAGGTATCTGTAACAGTTGCAGTTAAAGTAATTGTATTGCCTTCACCCGGACTAACAAAACTTGTAGTTACAACACCAGCTGTAATATCTGTAGCAGTTAAAGTTTGATTGGTTCCATTTATGGTTAAAATATCTCCAGCAACAGCTTCGGCAGGTAATGTAATAGTGACATCAATATCACCAACTAATTCTGTGCTGTTTATAATAGCATCATCGTTAATATCTTCAGTAATTACAACTGTAGGAGCAGAAGTTGGAGCAGTATTTACAGTGATAGTATCTACCCCAGGATTACTTGTATTACCTACAGGATCTGTAATAGTAGCAGTTACAGTTAAAGAGCCATCTTCTGCAGGAGGAGTAAAGGTTACAAGTATTTCTCCGTTTGTAATATCTGTAGCAGTTAATGTTTGATTTGTACCGTTTACAGTTAAAATATCATTCTCAGCGGCATTTGCAGGTAATGTAATAGTAACATCAACATCTCCAACAGATTCGCTTGTATTTAAAAAACCATCATTATTTACGTCTTCAGTAATTACAACTATAGGGGCATCTGGTGGTGTATCATCAAAAATAATTGTAGCACTATTAGAAGTAAGAGTGGCACAAGAAAAAGTTTCATCATTAATAATAACCTGATATAAAAACCCATCATAACTAACTGTTATTCCTGTTAATGTAAGAGTGCTAGTAGTGCTTCCTGTATAAATATCTACAGTGTTAGCATCATTTATATCTACAAAACCATTGCCATCTAAACGGTCTACTTGCCACTGATAAGCTAAAGCTTCGCCAGTTGCAGTAACTACAAAATTTTCTGAGTTAGTGCCATTGGTTAAAATATCTTGTGGTTGGTTTGCTGTGTTAATTATAGTTGGCGCTTGTCCTATTTGTTGAAAATCAAAGTCAGTATTTCCAGAACCACTATCTGCATTGGTAGGTGTGGTATAACCGTCTACAACCATACCACTAATAACAGTACCATTAGCTGCAGTAACTGTTGGTAAATTACCAAGTATTCCGTCGTTATTTTGATCTGTAAATCCTGCTTCTAAAACGTCATTACAACCATCACCATCAGCATCTAGCTCTAAATAATCTGGAGTGCCATTTGGTGTAGCTTCTGAGTCGGCAATTGTATAATCTACACTACCGCTATTAACACCACTACTAGTTTGTAAGGCATCAAAAATACCATCATCACTAACTGTTGTTCCTAGAATTCCGTTTGTATGGGCTTGTTTATGTCCTGCTTCAATAACATCAAAAATACCATCGTTATCAGAATCTAAATCTATTAAATCCGGAACTCCGTCGTTATCAGAATCTCTGTCTTTACACGCAAAAAGTATAAGTTCTATTTCATCCTCAGCTCCTGTAGAAGATGTCTGTGCCAATTGCAATGTAAAAGTTGAAACCCTTTGATTAATTTGTAACGTACCAGCAGCAGAACCATCACTATCTTTTAAAGAACTTTCTGGACTATATCCGTCTGATGGTAAACCAGTACCGCCATCTTTTACTGTGGTTGCAGTAGAAACAAAATCGAATGTGCCGGCAAGTTCTGACCACGTTAAACCGTTTAAAAGGCTTATCTCTGCTGAGGTCTGATCGGTGCCATCGTCACCACCAATACGGTCTAAATGAAGCGTAGGTTTATCTATAAAAACAGGATTGTTAGCAGCATCTACAAATTCAACTGTAACTGTTACTCCGTTATCATAGGTTGCAGCAAGAGAAGTATCTCCTTGTAAATCTTCTGTCCAGAAATTTGGAGCTGGACTGGTAAAATTACCGCTTACAAAGTTGGTAGAGTTTGTAGTAGTAACATTAGCAATAACTCCGTTACCATAGTCAAAAGAAGCAGTAGTGCCAGCAATTGTCCAAGAACCAGACTGTATAGGAGTACAAATACCTTCTTCTGTGTCTAAAATACCATCGTTATCATCATCTAAATCGCAACTATTATTTATACCATCACCATCTGTGTCGTTCTCTGTAGGTGTACCAATTATAGCTCCAGAAGTACAAGGGTTTATTACCAGGTTAGAAAAAGCAAATTCTACTTCGTCTCTATTAGGTGCAGAGATTCCATTTTTTTCTAGACCCGTATTAATATTTATTGTGTTTATCAAGTCCGATATTTGTAAACTACCTCCAGCAGTGTTACCACATTCTCCACTACCTCCTAGAATTTCAAATAGGTTTTCTCCCCTAAAAAAAACGGAGTCGGATTTCAATCTGTTAGTAGCACTTAGTTCATTCCAAGTGTATCCGTCTTGTAAATAAAATACACCAGTAGTATTAGATCCTAATAAGCCTGTTACTCCAACTTTATCAACGTGTAAAATAGGGTTTTGTATGTCTGCTAATGTATTTGTTCTGGTGTCATAAAACTCAAATGAGATACTACCATTACTGCCATCAATGTCTAATACAAGAGAAGGAGTTCCCGTAATAGTTGGGTCACTAAAAGCATCAGGAGAACAAAGCATAGTATCACCGCCAAGAATATCTACGTAACCAGTAACGGTTACCTCAATTCTAACTAAACCATCTGAGCTTATAGATGTCCATTTTCCCCCACCAGCATCTGACCATACGCCAGAGGTTTGAGCAAAAAATAATTGAGACACAAATAAGAAAATAAAAAGCGTGAATAGTTTGGCAAATTTTATTCTGTTTGTGAGAGATAATTTTAGATTCAATTTTATCATAAAAAAGTTTCTTATGAATAAACTAATGGTTTGGTTAAAAAAGTTATTCAATTTAAATAGCTAATTTATATTGAAAAATACCGAACAGTGTATTAATGTTGTGAATACTAGGCTTTTGTATGCGTAAGCTTATTTATGATACTTTTTTTTAATTGAATAGATGTAGTTGAAGAAATTAAAATGAACATTTGTTTTTACTTAGTTAACATATTACGACTGTAAAGTGCTTCTCTGTTAAGGCTTGTTTTCTCTGTTTTAGTAAAGTAATTACACTACTTTTTTTTAAAAATAAAGAACTTTAATTTTTCTGATTTTGATTAAAAAAATAACATAAAAATAAAATTAACATTACATAAGTAAGGGTTAATTAAAAATTAATCGTCTTAATAGTGTATGGTATAATATCAATAATAAAAAAATAAAGCTTTATTATTTTGTAGTAAAGTATATCTATAACAGCACCTTTCTTTATGCTTTTTTTTTTAGTATAAATTTTTGAATTAGTCAATCAATAAAAAATGAAAGAATGTTGTTTAAAGGGCTATTTTTTAGTGGGTAGCCCTTTTTAAATATTACATTAAAAATCGACCAAAAAAACCGAATTAAATTAAAAGTTGTGAGTGTTAAAGAAGAAGTCTTAGTGAAAGAAAATTTAGAAAATTACTTTCAGCAATTTTCTAAGGGAGTCATTGGAAGTAACCATTATTTTAAAACCCTTTATGGGGAACAAAAATTGGTATATGCAGATTGGATAGCAAGTGGAAGGTTATATGCGCCTATTGAAGAAAAAATGCAGTATAAAATAGGACCAATGGTTGCTAATACGCATTCTTTTTCTAGTGAAACAGGTAAAGCATCTACGTATGCATATAAATTAGCTCGTAAAGTAATTAAAGAGCACGTTAATGCAAATGAAGAAGATATTTTAGTAACAACTGGTACTGGTATGACTGGGGCAATTGTTAAGCTTCAACGTTTAATAGGGTTACGTAAAAGCTTTAAACACAAACCAAATAGAGTAGACAGGCCAGTTGTTTTTATTACACATATGGAGCACCACTCTAATCATGTTTCTTGGATGGAAACCTTGGCAGATGTAGTGATTTTAGAGTGTGATGAAAATAAACTTGTAGATGTAAATATTTTAGAGGAAAAGCTGATAGAATATGCAGATAGACCTACAAAAATAGGTGCATTTACAGCTTGTTCTAATGTAACAGGCATTATTACTCCTTACCATGAGTTAGCTAAAATTATGCACAAACATAATGGGTATTGCGTGGTAGATTTTGCAGCATCTGCACCCTATGTAAAAATGGATATGCATCCTGCAGATCCTGAAGCTTATTTAGATGCTATTGCTTTTTCTCCGCATAAATTTTTAGGAGGACCAGGTAGCTGTGGAGTTCTAGTCTTTAATAAAAAAATGTACAATGCTAAATGTCCAGATACTCCAGGAGGAGGTAATGTAAAATGGACAAATCCTTGGGGAAGTTATAGTTATTTTGATGATATAGAGGTTAAAGAAGACGGTGGTACACCAGGCTTTTTACAAACTATGCGAGCTGCTTTGGCTATTAGATTAAAAGACAAAATGGATGTTTCTAAAATGCATAAAAGAGAAGATGAACTTATTAAGTTAAGTTACGAAAAGCTTTTAGAGGTTAATGGTTTACATATTTTAGGAGATTTAGATGCTCCTAGAATTGGTTGTATTTCTTTTACTGTAGAAAATATTCACTACAACCTTTTGGTACGTTTATTAAACGATAGGTTTGGTATACAAGTTAGGGGAGGTTGGTCTTGCGCAAGTACTTACGGTCATTATCTGCTTGATATAGATAAAAGAACATCTAAAAAAATTACGCGTAACATTATAAATAAAGATCTAACTATTAAGCCTGGTTGGGTACGTTTATCCTTACACCCACTAATGACTAACAAAGAGTTATTATTTATTTGTGATGCTATTAAAGAAATACAAAAAAAGATTTCTCTTTGGAAAGGCGATTACAGGTACAACCAAGCAACAAATGAATGGGATTGTTTGCAAAGAGGAGATCAAGTTATAAAGCAAGAAGTTTGCAAATGGTTTAGTTTGTAATCTTTAGCAAGAGTTTAATTTAGTTTTTATTTCTGGAAAACGTTGGTAGCAATTTGTTATCAGCGTTTTCGTTTTTATAATTAAAATTTTACGCTATTTTAATTTACTAGAAACGTTGTTTTGTAACATCATATGCTAATATTAAATAAAGGTTTTGTTAATCTAAACCTAATATTAACTTGACTTTGACAAGGTATTTTAGCTATTTGTAAAAATAGCGATGAAAACTAAAATATATATACTACTAGCCTTATTAACTTGTTTCTTTGGCAGCGCACAACAATTAAAATTTATAAGTTATACTACAGATCAGGGATTATCTAATAATTCTATTTTAGACATAGAGAATGATAATGATGGCGGTTTATGGATTGCTACTTTAGATGGCTTAAATTATTTTGATGGGTATACATTTAAAACCTTTAAGCATAACGCAAATGACCCAGAATCTCTGCCAAATAATTATTTAACTAATATAGAAAAAGATGCAGAAGATAATATTTGGATTTATACTAAAGAAGGGCATATAAGTAAGTACCTGGGTAATAATAAATTTAAACATTTTAGTTTTAAAGCCAAAGCAGATAGGTTATTCTTAGCAACTAACGGAGACCTTAATGTAAAAGCAGGAGGTTTTACGTATACATATACCAACAATGGTTTTGTAAAAACAGAAGAGAATATAGATTATACAAGCCCAAATAAAGCCTACAAAAAACTTATTCTAGATAAATACCCAGATTTAATTATAAATGATGTTTTAAAAGATAAACAAGGCAATTTGTGGTTTGCTACTTTTAAAAACGGAATTTATATAATACCAAACCACACCACAAATTTAAATACAAATGTGGTTCATCATTATACCTATGATTTGTATACACCGTATAGCTTTTATAGTAATGAGGTAACAGCACTTAGCCAAGATGTGTTTGGTAACGTATGGCTGGGGCAAAAAGATGGAGGTATAAGTATGGCTTATACCGGGTCTGAAGAAATTTCGTCTGTAACACCGCATCCTATTAAGTTTCCTCATTTACCAGTAGAAACTACAAGGGCAATTACAAAAGATAATAATGGTAACATTTGGATAGGCTATTACAACGGTGGTTTATACCATTACAGTGAAGAAACTAAGTGTTATTTAAAGTTTAAAGTAAGAGAGTCAAAAAATAATTACGAGTGGGAGCGTGTTAGAAGTCTTTATACCGCAAGTGATGGTAGTATTTGGGCTGGTACTTATGCAGGTTTACTTCGGGTAAAAAATAATTCATACAAGGCTTTTAATGCATTAAATATACCAGAATTGCCCAGCAATAGAAGCTACTCTTTTTATGAAGACAAAAATAAAATACTATGGATTGCTTGTTGGGGAGGAGTAGCAAAATTTAACCTAAACACTAATAAGTTTGAGTCTTTTAAAGGACAAGAATTACTTAATAGTTACCACATTAGAAATATAAAAAAATATAAAAATAAAAACGCCTCGAGAGGTGGGTGGGGTTGTGGTGTCGTCAAATTTTCCGACGAAAAAAAAAAACACACACACAACACAAAGTAAAAACATGAAACAACAATCAGGGACGGAGGGGGGGAAGGGGGGGAGAGAGACAGAGAGAGACAGAGAGAACGCCCAAACACACAATACAAAAATCGCACAAAAATAAAAAAACGATACGTGAGGCGAAAAACAAAATATGCCCAGCACGATCGCTGCATGCAGAGCGGCAAAACAAAAAGACACGGCGAGAATGAACGCAGTGCAAGTGCATCAAAAGGGTGTTTTGAGGAAACACCTACTCC
>NZ_JBDVAA010000159.1:0-24965 GCF_039943695.1 Cellulophaga sp.
TATAAAAAAGACATCGCCTTCTACATTTTTAAATGCTTTAGGTAGCGTTTCTTTATTGGCCTTAAATTGAGCAGTTACAGTAGTATCTGTTACATCTTGGTAAGTACCTGGTTGGTTTAGCTCATGAGAACTAAGACCAGTACCAGCTTTAGGTGAATATGGCTGTATAGTATAACCTTTGTAAATTAGATCTTTGCTATATATTTGTTTTAGTAGCCACCAAACAGACTCCATATACTTAGACTTGTAAGTAATGTACGGATCTTCCATATCTACCCAATACCCAACTTGCTCGGTCATTTTGTTCCAAACATCCGTATAGCGCATTACAGCTTTTTTACAAGCAGCATTGTACTCCTCTACAGATATTTTTTTGCCAATATCTTCTTTAGTAATACCTAATTCTTTTTCTACACCAAGTTCTATAGGTAAACCGTGGGTGTCCCAACCAGCTTTACGCTTTACTTGGTACCCTTTCATTGTTTTATAACGAGGAAAAATATCTTTAATGGTACGTGCCATAACGTGGTGTATGCCAGGCATACCATTTGCAGAAGGTGGACCTTCAAAAAATACATATCCTTCTCCGCCTTCCCTATTGGTAACACTTTTTTCAAAAATGTTATTCTCTTTCCAATATTCTAGTATGTTCTCTGCTACCTTAGGTAAATCTAATCCTTTATATTCCTCAAACTTCATATTAAGTGCTTCTGGTACTACATTTTAATGTTTGCAAAACTAATCATTTTTGTGTAAATATTGCTTTTAATACATTAAAACGAAATCCGTTTTTAATCGTTTTCTTTTTTTAACTGATTTTTAATTGATTTACAATGTAACTGTGAGGAAATTAGTTGCCATTTGTAGGGATAGTAAATCTTTTTTTAACGTTTATAAAACATTAAATTTAAGTTGTTTGCCAATATTTTTGTGTTTTTATTAACAAATTAACCAAAGTTTTTTTAGGTTTGTACATCTAAATTATGTTTTAGAACGTAAATTAGATGTAACATATATTATAACAAACAATAAAAACTAAAAAGAATGAAAAAATTAATCTTAGGTTCTGCTTTAATGTTAGCTTTAAGCGTATCATTTGTATCTTGTAAAGAAGCTACTGACAAAGCAAAAGAAGCAACAGAAGCAGCAGAAAATACAGCTAATGAGGCTGTAGATGGTGCTAAAGAAGTTGTTGAGGAAACTAAAGAAGCTGTAACTGAAGCTGTAGACGGTATTCCTAGTTTTGACGATGCTGCAGTAGCAGAATACGTTAAAACATATGACGAATACGTTAGTGAATATAAAGAAGCTGCTGAAAGCAAAAATATGACTGCTTTTGCTGCTCTTGGAACTAAAGGACAAGAATTAGCTACTAAATCTCAAGAGGTTATGAAAAACCTTTCTGCTGATGATGCTAAAAAGTTAACTGAATATATGACTGCTAAGTCTAAAGAATTGCAAGAATATGCAACTAAAATGACTAACTAAGATATATTTTTAAATATACTTTAAGAGCCCGATTATTAATTTAATTGGGCTTTTTTGTGTCTAAAATTTTTTAAAATTGATAACTAATAGATGAAATTAGGTTTGCTCCTGGTGCAACAATACCAGATGAATATGTTCTGTAGCGTTGGTTAGTAATGTTTTCCCAGCCAACAGTAGCTTTTAAATTATTTGTTATTTTATAACTGGCATTAAAGTTTAGTGTTTGCCAATTTGGACTATAAGGATTTCCATTTTTATCTGAAGCATAAATATACTCTTTACTTTTTTCAGAGTTAGATAAGTTATTATAAGATACTTTGCTATTAAAATTGAAAAATAAATCAGTCTTTAATTTGTCATTTTTCCATATCAAATGTATATCACCAAAAGTTGGCGCTACGTGTCTTCCTGGAGATTCTGTGCCATCTTCCTCTTCTTCAATACCTTTTGTAAAAGTTACATTAGACGTTAAAGAAAGGTGCTCTGTAAAATAAGCATCTACTCCAAGTTCTACACCGTGAACATAAGCTTTTGCCGCATTTTGCATAGCTTGCACATTGCTTAATTCTCCGTGGTATTCTATTTCGGTTTCACCATTAAAAGTAAAATCTCTACGAACTAATGCATCTACTAAGTATGTGTATAATGCAGCAGCATTAACTATTATTTTGTCATTAAAATTCTTTTGTATACCTAAATCTACGTTATAGGCATATTCAGCTTCTAAATTAGGGTTTGGGACAACTACAGATCCTGGTTCCGAGTCAAATATTTTGCCAACATCATCAATATTAGGAGCTCTAAAACCTGTAGAACCATTAAATGTTATCTGTAGACTTTCTTTAGGAAACCAACTTAAACCAATACTACCTGTTAATGCTCCTGTGTTTAAATTTGCATTATCAAACGGAAAAGGATAAAAAGTTTTGTCAAATTCTGCGTTAATCCAAACGTGACTATAACGTAAGCCAGATAGTAAAGTTAGGTTTGGTTGTGCCTTGTATTCTGCATTAACATAGCCAGCTGTAGTTTGCCAAGTAGCGCCATCTGGGTATCTAGATGCTGCATTAGCAACTTGGTTGTTTTCAATATTAGTTTCAAAACCGTTAGAGTTTACTTTGTTAAAAATATATTCTAACCCATAATATAAACGTAAATCTCCAATACGTTTATTCTCTAGATCAATATTTGTAGACAGTGCGTGTACGTTTTCTTCAGTGCTACTAAGTATGGTAGATTCAAAATTTCTATCGTTTCTACTTTCTCCAAAGCGTTGGTAAGCAGTATTTACTTTTAGTCTGTCATAAAATTTACCTTTACCTTGGTGTTGTACTCCAATTTTTGTCATAAACCACTCTTGAGGTCCATAATACCATTCTGCAGAGCGTAAACCCTCACCATCACTGGTTGGTCTAATTAAACGGTCATACCTGCCGTAGTCCGATGTTTCTGAGAAATAAAACCCTAAATCATAATTCCAATTATTATTAGTCTTAAAGGCAATTTTTTGCATTGCATTTATTTGGTTGTAACCAGTACCAATCTGCTTTTTAGGGTTGCTATTATTTACTAATAAATCTTTCCCATTTACAGTTTTTATATAATTAGATCTTAAATAAGAATCTGGACCATTGTTACCCATTTTTAAATCATCAAAATTAGTATAGCTAACACTAGTTAAAAACGCCCATTTTTGTTTTCCGTAGTTAATGTCTGCATGGATTGTATTTTCTGTGTTTGCAGTAGAATATCTATAAGTAGTATTACCTGTAATAAAAGGCTCTTTAGACTTTGAAAAGATTGGCTTTTTGGTATAAAAATTTAAAACTCCACCAATAGCGTCACTACCATAAATAACAGATCCTGGGCCAAAAATAACTTCTGTGTTTTGTATAGAAAATGGATCTATAGAGATTACATTTTGTAAATTTCCACCTCTAAAAATTGCGTTATTCATACGTACGCCATCAACAGAGATTAATAACCTGTTGGTTGCAAAACCTCTAATCATTGGGCTTCCGCCACCAAGTTGACTTTTCTGCACAAATATTTTACCGCTCTTTTGTAATAGATCTGCTGCCGTCTGTGGATTTGTAAAAGTTATAGTTTTTTCTGTAATAGAGGCTACCTTTTGTGGAACATCTTTTTTTTGTTGTTCCCATTTAGAGACCGACATAACAACACCGTCTAGCTCCTCTGCAGTTAGTACCATATAAATGGTATTTCCTCTTTTTAAAAGTAAGTTTTTAGTTGTTTTTTTAGTTTGATATCCAATGTGTTTTAAAGTAATTTTTTCATCTTTATTAAAGATTGAAACATCTGCACTACCATTATTAGCTGTTAATGCAGTTTTGGTTTTATCAATATTAAAAATAGCAACATCTGGTATTGGCTCTTTTGTATCTTGGTCTATAATGATAATTTCTTGCGCAAAAGCACTAGAAAAAATCACAAAAAAAAGTATAAAAAAAGTACTACGCATACTAACGAAAAATTTCATTTAATATAACAAGAGACTTTGGTTTTCTAAATCCTTGTAAGTGTAATTCAAAATATAAGATAAGCGATTTTAATAACTCTTGCCTATCAGTTTTATTCATTTTAACTGTTTCTATTGCATCAAAATTTATGCCTAAGAAGGTTTTAAAGTAATTTAAATTTTTTCCTTCTAATATGGGGTTTAGAGTGGGTTTGTTGGTAAAACTTCCTTCTAATAAATCAAAATAGAAAAAATCATCATTTTTATTATCAGGATAAAATCCTAAATACTTGGTTATGCTTAATAAAAAATGAAGATGAAAATTAGCTATTTGTGTTTCTGTGTCTAGCCACTGTAGTGCAGCTTCTATATAGTTAAAAAGGTTTTCGTTAGGCTCTTCTTCTAACAAACTATTACTTAGCATTTCTGCTAAAAATTGCGCCATTGCATTTTTTGCAATATTAGTGTGTAATGTTTGGTAATGATAACTAGTTTTAGCTTCTCTAATGCTTTCTAAAGTACCTTTATTTTTATGTGTAGCAACAAGTTCTAATTGAGTTAAAGGTTGAAAATAAGCCGCTTTAATTTTTCCTTTTTTTGAAGATAAAACCCCTTTTAGTAGGTAAGATTTTAACCCGTCTGATAACGTATATGCTTTTACAATTAAACTATTGTCGCCATATTTAAGTGCAGAAAGTACAATAGCTTTTGTGGTTACTTGCATTAGTTGTTTTTAGGTACTGTAAATATAGTGATTTGAAGAATTATTATTTTTAGATTGAAAATAAAAAAGCTCCATTAAGAAAACTTAATGGAGCTTTTAAAATATATGTTATGTTTTAAATAACGCCTTGAGCTAACATAGCGTCTGCAACCTTAACAAAACCAGCAATATTTGCTCCTTTTACATAGTTACAGTAGCCATCTTTATCCTTACCGTACTCAATACATGAATTATGAATATCCTCCATAATTGTTTTTAATCTTTGGTCTACTTCTTCTCTTGTCCAGCTAATACGTAAAGAGTTCTGAGACATTTCTAAACCAGAAGTTGCAACACCACCAGCATTAGAAGCCTTACCTGGAGCAAATAATATTTTTGCTTCATGATACTCATGAATAGCTTCTGGAGTAGAAGGCATATTTGCACCTTCAGCAACACAAATACATCCGTTTTTAATTAATGCTTTGGCATCATCACCACCTAACTCATTCTGTGTAGCACATGGTAAAGCAATATCACAAGCAACATTCCAAGGAGTTTCTCCTTTATGAAAAGTTGCAGAAGCATATTTATCTGCATATTCAGATATACGACCTCTTCTATTGTTTTTAAGATCCATTACAAAAGCAAGTTTCTCAGCATCTATACCATCTTTATCTAAGATGTAACCCTGAGAATCTGATAATGTTAAAACTTTAGCTCCTAATTGTAATGCTTTTTCTGCAGCAAATTGTGCAACATTACCAGAACCAGAAATAACTACATTTTTACCAGAAAAATCTTGTCCTTGAGTCTTAAGCATGCTTTCTGCAAAGTAAACTGTACCGTAACCGGTAGCTTCTGGTCTAATTAAAGAACCACCCCAAGAACGTCCTTTACCTGTTAAAACACCAGTAAACTCATTTCTTATTTTTTTGTACATTCCAAAAAGGAATCCTATTTCTCTACCTCCAACACCAATGTCACCAGCAGGTACATCTGTATTTGGTCCAATATGGCGACAAAGTTCAGCCATAAATGCATGGCAAAAACGCATTACTTCATCATCAGATTTTCCTTTAGGGTCAAAATCAGATCCACCTTTACCACCACCCATTGGTAGTGTAGTTAAACTATTTTTAAATACCTGCTCAAAAGCTAAGAATTTAAGAATACTTGCGTTTACACTTGGGTGAAAACGTAAACCACCCTTATAAGGTCCTATAGCAGAGTTCATTTGTACTCTGTAGCCTCTATTTACGTGGATGTTTCCATTATCATCTACCCATGATACTCTAAAAGAAATTAATCTTTCAGGCTCTACCATACGTAAAAGTATGTTTTTGCCATTGTAAATATCATGATCAGCAATATAGGGGATTACTGTCTCGGCAACTTCTTGTACCGCTTGGATAAATTCAGGTTCATGACCGTTACGGGTCTTCACCTCATCCATAAATGCATTTATTTTTGCTTCCATATAGAAACCTTTATAATTGTTAAATTATTGAATTAAAATTATAACGGCAAAATTATACTATTTATATATTTTATACCGTGTTTTTTTAAAAATTTGATAAAATTATTATCCTATCGCTTGTTCTAGGTCATTAATTAGGTCGTTTTCATCTTCTATACCTACGCTAAGTCGTATTAAAGAATCTACAATTCCGCTTTTTTCTCTGTCTTCTTTAGGTATACTTGCATGCGTCATACTTGCTGGGTGACCAGCCAAACTCTCCACGCCACCTAAAGACTCAGCTAATGTAAAAATCTCTAATTTTTCGACTATTTTAATGGCATCTTTATAATTAGCTCCTTTTGGTACAAAAGATAGCATACCTCCAAAATCTTTCATTTGACTTTTTGCTATTTCATAATTAGGGTGAGTATCAAAACCAGGCCAAAATACGTTCTCTACCTTAGGGTGCTTAGCTAAATATGTTGCTATTGCTTTCCCATTTTCACAATGGCGTTGCATTCTAACATGTAATGTTTTTATTCCCCTTAACACCAAAAAGCTATCCATAGGCCCACAAATTGCACCACTAGCTTTTTGTATATAATATAGTTTGTCTGCTAATTCTTTATCGTTAACAATTAAAGCCCCCATAACAACATCACTATGTCCGCCTAAATATTTTGTGGCAGAGTGCATAACTATATCTGTACCTAAATCTAAAGGTGTTTGCAAATAAGGAGTGGCAAAAGTGTTATCTACTGCTAAAGGTATATTGTGTTTTTTTGCTATTTTACTTGCTGCAACAATGTCAATAATATTCATCATTGGGTTTGTTGGTGTTTCTACCCAAATAAGTTTTGTATTATTGTTAACGTAGTTTTCTATGTTTTTAGCATTGGCCATATCAATAAAATGAAATGTAATGCCAAATTTTTCATAAACCTGTTTAAATAAACGATAGCTGCCGCCATATAAATCGCTTGTAGAAATAACCTCATCGCCAGGACTTAAAAGTTTAATAACGGCATCTATAGCAGCAATACCGCTCCCAAATGCTAGTCCATAATTTCCGTTTTCAATACTGGCTAAAGATTTTTCTAAGGCTGTTCTAGTAGGGTTGGCACTTCTAGAATATTCATATCCTTTATGTTGGCCAGGTGTAATTTGTGCGTATGTAGAAGTTTGATAAATGGGTGGCATAACAGCTCCGTAAGCCTTATCTGGTTCTTGACCTCCGTGAATAGTTTTGCTGTTAAATTTTAAGTTATTTTTGCCCACACTTCTTTATTTATAACACAAATGTATCGTTATCTTTGCAGAATACAATGCGCTTGCACAATCTTATTTAGCTATGAATCATAAATTTTTCTTATTCCTTTTTTTAGTCGTATTAATTGGTTGTAATAACAAAAAAGAAATTTCTTTTGAGACCTTAACTATTTCAACAGAAAAAGAAATAAATAAACCTTTAGTTGTAGTAAATGTACCAAAAGCCATAAAAGAAACAAAAGTAGCGGCAGCAATTAATAAAGTTATAAAAGATAAAATAATTTCGCTTTTAATTTTTGATGACGAGGTGGTTGTTGATAATATTGATGATGCCATTTCTTCTTTAAACGAAGAGTTTTTAAGTGTAAAAGAAAAATTACCAGGAGATGCAACACGCTGGGAGGTAACCATAGATGGCGAAGTAGCTTATGAAACTGATAAAATAATTACAATAGATTTAGAAACTTACGAATTTACAGGAGGTGCGCACGGTTATGAATCTAGTATTTTATTAAATTTTGATGCTGTAAAAGGAGAGTTAATACCAAATGAAGAATTGTTTGCAAGTAAAGAAGCATTTTATAATTTGGCAGAAGCTACATTTAGAGCTCAAGAAAAAATACCAGCAGACGTTCCTATTAATGATACTGGTTTTATGTTTGAAGAAGAGGTTTTTACTCTGCCAGATAACATAGGTTATACTAAAACAGGGTTAAGATTGCTTTACAACACATATGAAGTTGGCTCTTATGCAGACGGGCAAATAGAAGTTTTATTACCATATGCAGAAGTAAACAAAATGTTAGCAATAAAAGGTAAAGAAAAAGAGTAACTTTTAAATAAAAATTACTCTCTGGTAGTTGTTCTTGTTGTTACTTACCAACGTTTCTTTTTAGGGCTAAAATAGCACCTATATGTATTCCTTCGTGTAAGGCGTTAAATTTCATAGCTTCTACAGCGTTACTTAATGTTACATTAAGGCTTGTTGTGTATGCGTTGTAATTTTTAAAGTTGCCCGCTTTGTAATCTGCTTCTGTTTGTTTTAAAGTAGAAAACAAAAGATCTTTAATTTGTGTTATTTCTTCATCAGTAACTTTTCCATCAGGGTAAGTGCCTTTTTTAAATTTTTCTACCATTTCATCAGAAACAAGCATAGGCATACCACTAAACTTGTATACTAATAGTTGTTGTGTAACTACAACGTGTGCAATGTTCCACCAAATATTATTATTAAAGTTTTTAGGTATTTCTAAAAGTAATTCTCTAGGAGTTTCTTCTAAAATTTTAAGTAATATTTTTCTAATTTGCTTAGAAGTGTCAAGTAAATATTCCACAATTATGTTTTTTGATAAAAATAGTACAATTCAATCAAATTGGGTTTCTTTGTAGTCAGTTTTTTGTTTCCTAAGTTAGATTCTAAATAGTTAAAATAAAATGAAGAAAATATATCATTTAAGTACTTGTGACACTTGTAAAAGAATTATAAAGGAACTACAGCCTTTAGATGGTTTTGAATTACAAGATATAAAAACCGAAAACATAACAGATACTCAACTAGAGGAAATGTATGGTTTAACGGGGAGTTATGAAGCATTGTTTAGCAAAAGAGCACGTTTGTATAAAGAAAAAGGCCTTGCAGATAAACAATTAACAGAGGAAGATTATAAAAGCTTAATATTAGAACACTATACCTTTTTAAAACGACCAGTTATTTTGGTTGGTGATGCTGTATTTGTTGGCAATAGTAAAAAAGTTGTTGCTGCAGCTAAAGAAAAAATTCAGGGTGAGTAAAAGAACACTGGCCATATTAGCCTGTTTAGGGGCAACTACAATTTATGGTTTAAACCATACTATTGCAAAAGGTGTTATGCCAACCTATATAAAACCTTTTGGTTTTATTATGGTACGTTTATTAGGAGCTTCTTTATTGTTTTGGTTGTGTTCCTTATTTATACCTAATCAAAAAATAGAACGTAGAGACTGGGGCAGATTGTTTTTGTGTGCCTTAACAGGTATGGGTATTAATATGCTTAGTTTTTTTAAGGGGTTAGAATTATCTACGCCAATTAATAGTGCGGTATTAATTACAATTGTACCCATTTTAGTAGTTGTAATGTCCGCTATTTTTATAAAAGAAAAAGTAACACTACAAAAAGGCTTGGGTATTGGATTAGGATTGATAGGAGCATTGTTTTTGATTTTGTACGGTGCAGAATTAAGACAGGATGCACCCAATATTCCGTTAGGTAATATTTTATTTGTTGTAAACGCTATTAGTTTTGGTACATATTTAATATTGATAAAAAAGCTATTAGAAAAATACCATATGTTTACATTATTAAAATGGCTGTTTACAATTGGTCTTGTACTTTGTTTTCCGGTTACAATTTCAGAATTTAGAGAAATTGAATGGAGCACAATACCAACTAGTGGTATTGGCTCTATTGTGTTTGTTATAGTAGGAACTACTTTTTTAACTTATTTATTTAACGTATACGGGTTGTCAAAATTAAAAGCATCTACAGTAAGCGCTTTTTCTTATGCACAACCACTAATAGGGATTTTATTTGCGGTAGTAACGGGTAAAGATACTTTAACTACGGTAAAAGTGGCGGGCACAGTTTTGGTTATTTTAGGGCTGTACTTGGCAACTAAAAAACCCAAATTACCAGTAAATGTCTAAAGTGGTAAATCTTTAGGAACCTTTGCAAATTTACGTGTGTCTTCTTTTGTAAGTATTTTAAAATCATCAGCTTTTTCAACTTTAGAAAAAGCATTCATAAACTCTTCAGGTAAGCCTGTTAAGCTTCTTGTTTGTAAGTTTATCCAAGCGCCTAGAATTTCGCAATGAGCAAAATTCCTTCCTTTAGAATCAAAAAAATTATGATGAAATTTAAAAAATTTTCCATCTTCACTTAACCCCATTAATTCTAAAGATACTTTTACTGGTTTACCAAAAAAAGCTTCTTTAAAATAATAGATGTGTTCATAAAAAACAACAGGTCCTATTTTGTTATCGGCCATAGATTTCTGGTTAAAACCCAATTCCATTAAAAACCCCATTCTAGTTTGGCTCATATAATTTACATAAGCAGAATTGGCTAAGTGCCAGTTAGCATCAATATCACTCCATCTAATTTCAAACTCTTTTAAGTACATATTTTTTAGAATTAATTGTTATGCGTGCATAATAAATGATAAAAATACTATAGTTTTGAGAAACTTAAACATATTACCCTATTAAAAGTAGTTAAATTTCTACTTTTTATTTTTTTAATTTAAAAAAACATATTCATGAGAACAATTGCCCCATTTGTAAAAGATCTTTCCCTGCCGGTAATAGCCGCACCAATGTTTTTAATTTCTGGACCAAAATTGGTTATAGAATGCTGTAAAAATGGAATAGTAGGTACATTTCCTGCACTTAATCAAAGAACAAGTGAAGGTTTTGAAGAGTGGTTAATTCAGATTAAAGAAGAGCTAAAAGCTTTTGAGGAAGAAACAGGTAAAAAAGCTGCTCCGTTTGGTGTTAATTTAATTGTACATCAAACAAATCCTAGATTAGAGGCAGATCTTATGTTATGCATAAAGCATAAGGTACCGCTAATAATAACATCTTTAGGTGCGGTGTCACAAGTAGTAGACGCGGTACATAGTTATGGAGGATTAGTTTTTCATGATGTTATAAAAAAACGTCATGCAGAAAAAGCTTCAGAAGCTGGTGTAGACGGTTTAATAGTTGTTGCTGCTGGTGCAGGTGGTCATGCAGGTACATTAAATCCTATGCCTTTGGTTGCAGAAATTAAAAAGTTCTTTACTAAAACAGTTATATTATCTGGTTGTATTAGTACAGGAAGAGATATTGCTTCTGCAAGACAGATGGGGGCAGATGTTGCTTATATGGGTACGCGTTTTATAAATACTGTAGAAAGTAAGGCAACAGAAGATTATAAAAAAATGATTATTGATGCAGGTGCTAGTGATGTTGTTTATACAGCATCTATATCTGGTGTGCATGCTAACTTTTTAGGAGCAAGTTTAAAAGCAGCTGGTATTACAGAAGAAGATTTAAAAAAGGATACTAAAATAAATTTTGGTAAAGAGATGGATACCGAGGCTAAAGCATGGAAAACAATTTGGTCTGCTGGGCAAGGTGTAACTAATATTAGTAACGCTGTTCCTGTATCTGAGTTAGTTGCCACCTTAAAAACTGAATTTGTAGAGGCTATTGAAGAGCAAAAGAAATTATTAGAAGTATACCCTAAATAATATAATGCCAATATTACAACCATTTTACAATCCGCCTTTACTTTTTAAAAGTGGACATTTCTCTACACTCTACACGGGTTTATTTAGATCTGTAGAAGTGCCAACACAAAAAAGAGAGCGCATACAATTATCAGATGGTGATTTTTTAGATTTAGATTGGAGTTTTACATCTAACAAGACAGATAAAGTTGCTGTAGTTGTACATGGTTTAGAGGGTAATGCACAGCGTCCTTACATTTTAGGAGCAACAAGAGAGCTTTTGTTATGTAATTATAATGTATGTGCAGTAAATTTAAGAGGTTGTAGCGGAGAAACAAATGTACTGTTTAGGTCTTACCACTCTGGTGCTACAGAAGATCTAGATGCTGTTGTGCAGCATATTTTGGGTTTAAAAATGTATTCTAAAATTGTATTGCAAGGTTTTAGCTTGGGAGGTAATTTAATTTTGAAGTATTTAGGAGAAAATAGGCAAAGGCCACCAGAAATTAAAGCGGGTGTAGGTGTTTCTGTTCCTTGTAGTTTGGCTAGTTCTTTAGAAGAATTGTTAAAGCCCAAAAATATACTGTATGCAACCAACTTTAAAAAACGTTTGCTTGAGAAGTTGCGAATAAAACAGGAGCAATTTCCAGATAAAATAGATGTATCAGAAATAAAAAAAATTAAAACCTTAAAAGATTTTGATGATGTATACACCAGTAGGGCAAATGGATTTGTAGATGCTTTGGATTATTATACTAAGGCAAGTTGCTTACAGTTTTTATCAGAAATAAAAGTACCTACTATAATTTTGAATGCAAAAAATGATTCTTTTTTAGGTGAAGCTTGTTATCCTGTTAATGAAGCAGAGAAAAATAGGAATTTGTTTTTAGAAATGCCGTTGTACGGAGGACACGTTGGGTTCTATGGCGACAATAACATTACGTATGCAGAAAAAAGGGCAGTTAAATTTTTAGAAGAGCAGGTTTAAATAAGAGTATTGCTTATATTAGTGCTTTAAAACTTAAACACATGAAAAAATTACTTTTAATCTTAGTTGCAGGCGTATTTATGGCGAGTTGTGGCGACAAAAAAGAGGATAAAAAATCCGATGGTTTTGAAATGAACAGAACCAAAAAAGAAGATAAAACAGCAGAAAAACAAGAAGGTGTTCCTGTAGATATGGACAATAAAGGTGTTGGTCCTATTAAATCTGTAGATTTAAGCGCAGAAGTAGATGCAGAAATGGCGGCAAATGGCGAGTCTATTTTTAACTCTAAATGTGTGGCTTGCCACGCAACAGATATGCGTTTAATTGGTCCTGCTGTAAAAGGTGTTTTAGATCGTAGAAGCCCAGAGTGGGTTATGAATATGATTTTAAACCCTGAGGGGATGTTAAAAGAAGATCCTATAGCAAAAGCATTATATAAGGAATACAATAATGCTTTAATGACTAATCAAGGTTTAACAGAAGAAGAAGCAAGAGCTATAACTGAGTATTTCAGGACGTTATAAAACTCACTTAGTAAAATATTAAAAACAGCGTTTGTCTTAGCTAAGGCAAACGCTGTTTTTTTATAGTAAAATCTGTAACAAATGCCTGTTTATATGTTTGATTAGACTATTTAATTTCCTAGATTTGGTTAAGAACATGAAGAATTTTTACCATATAAATGACTATGAAATACACTAAACTACCACATTCTAATTTAGAGGTGAGTGAAATCTGCTTAGGTACAATGACTTGGGGCAGACAAAATAATATTGAAGAAGCATTTGAACAAATGAATTATGCTTTAGAACAAGGAGTCAATTTTTTTGACACAGCAGAATTATACCCTGTACCGGCAAAGGCAGAGTTATATGCAGAGACTGAAAAAATTATAGGGAAGTGGTTTAAAGAAACAGGTAACAGAGATAAAGTTATAATAGCTTCTAAAATTGCAGGTAAAGCAGATTTTACTAAACACATTAGAACAACTGGCTTTCAAAAAGAAGGGTTAATTACTGCGGTAGAGAACAGTTTAAAACGCCTACAAACAGATGTGATTGATTTGTATCAATTACATTGGCCAGAGCGCCAGACAAACTATTTTGGACAAAGAGGGTATGAGCATAAAATAAATGACTTTTGGGAAGATAATATTCATCAAGTATTAGATACTTTAGGAGATTTAGTAAATGACGGAAAAATAAAGCACATTGGCTTGTCTAATGAAACGCCTTGGGGAACAATGCGCTTTTTAGAAGAAAGTAAAGTGCACAGAAAATTACCGCGTATGTCTACCATACAAAACCCTTATAGTTTGCTTAATAGAACTTTTGAAGTTGGCTTAGCAGAAATATCTATGAGAGAGGATATTGCTTTAATACCATATTCTCCACTAGGTTTTGGTGTATTAAGTGGTAAATATCTTGGTGGTTTGCAACCGGCAAATGCAAGGGTAACTATGTTTCCTAATTATAATAGATATAGTGGGGAAAATGCGCAGAAAGCAACACAAATGTATTGTGATTTAGCCCGTGAGCACGGTTTGTATTTACCGCAAATGGCATTGGCATATGTAAACTCTAGGCCGTTTGTAAAAAGTACAATTATAGGAGCTACCAATTTAAAGCAACTAGAAGAAAATATTGGAAGCGTAAATGTAAAGTTAACCGATGAGGTTTTGGAAAGTATAGAGGCTATACATAAGCAAATACCAAACCCAGCTCCTTAATAATATTCAAAAACAAGTAAAAATATAAAAGAGGCTGTACATATTGTGCAGCCTCTTTTTTGTTTAAAGAAGGATTAAAACCCCTAGATTAATATTACTTGTTGATAAATCAAAATTAAATGTGTTGCTTTCTCTTTTAGTGATAAATGAGTCAATACGATATTTATAAGAACTATAATTGTACCCAAGACTACCAATAGTAGCTTCTAATGCTATTTTATTACTTAAAAAATAGTTGAGTCCTGGTCTTAAGCCAATGAATATTTTTTTTTTGGGATCTTCATAACTATCAGAATTTGAATCTTTTCTCTCGTATAAAGAGTATCTACCTTCGGCCTGAAGAAATAAACTTAAGTTTTTGCCAGCTCCAAAGTTTTTTCTAATAAATGGGTTAATTATATATCCTAGACTTTTATTTGTGGACTCTTCATCGTTATAATTCTCTTCAGATTTAGCATAGTCCATTCCTATTCCTAGTCCAACAGTTAAGTCATTAGCTATAGTGTATCCAATTTTTGGTGTAAAACCGAATGAAAAACCCTTACTGTACGTGTTGTCGTCTTGATTGACTTGAAAGTTTTCAGTTTTGCTTGAGCCAATATTTAGACCGCCACCAATACTCCAGGTGTCTTTAGGAATTACTCTTTTGATTTCATTTTCTTGAGCAACACTTGTTCCGTAGATTGCTAAAAAGGTAATAAGTAATAATTTTTTCATCTTATTTTTTCAAGGATTAAGACTACTTATTATCAAGATTTATACCGCAACATAGCGTAAGAATATTAATTAAAAGTTAAATAACTTGAGTTTTTTAATTAAACAAAACTCTTACTACATCTTCAATTTTTGAGACCAAGTGTACTTTTATAACTGTATTTTTTAAGGTGATTTTATTGTTTTTAGACACAAATATGGCTGTAAATCCAAGTTTTTCTGCTTCGGATATACGTTGGTCCACTCGTTGTATAGGTCTAATTTCTCCTGCTAAACCAACTTCAGCGGCAAAACATACACCTTTAGGAATTGCAATGTCTGAGTTGCTAGACAATATAGCTGCAATTACAGCTAAGTCAATAGCAGGGTCATCTACAGTAATACCACCTGTTATATTTAAAAATACATCTTTAGCGCCTAACATAAAACCGGCACGTTTTTCTAAAACGGCTAATAACATATTAAGTCTTTTTGCATTAAATCCTGTTGTAGATCTTTGTGGTGTTCCATACACAGCAGTGCTAACTAGGGCTTGTATTTCTATCATTAAGGGGCGCATACCTTCTATAGAGGCAGAAATGGCTGTTCCGCTTAGTCCTTCATCGTTTTTAGAAATTAAAATCTCTGATGGGTTGTTTACTTCTCGTAAACCACTACCAAGCATCTCATAAATTCCTAATTCTGCAGTAGAGCCAAATCTATTTTTTAATGCGCGTAAAATTCTGTATACATAATTTCGGTCGCCCTCAAATTGTAAAACAGTATCTACCATATGTTCTAAAATTTTTGGTCCGGCAATAGTGCCATCCTTTGTAATATGGCCAATTAAAATAACTGGAGTATTGGTTTCTTTTGCAAACTTTATGAGTTCTGCAGTACATTCTCTAATCTGTGATATGCTACCTGCGGCAGACTCTATGTAGTCTGAGTGTAGTGTTTGTATAGAATCTATAACCAAAATATCAGGCTGAATAGTTTCTACTTGCTTAAAAATATTTTGTGTTTTAGTTTCTGTAAGTATAAAGCAAGTTTCACTATCCGTTGTTATACGGTCTGCTCTCATTTTTATTTGTTTCTGACTTTCTTCACCAGAGACATATAAAGTTTTATAAGGTAGTTTAAGCGAGACTTGTAGTAATAGTGTACTTTTTCCTATTCCTGGTTCGCCACCCAATAGTGTTAAGGAGCCTGGAACTAAGCCACCACCTAAAACCCTGTTAAACTCAAGATCATAGGTGTTAAGGCGTAATTCTTTTTCTGTGCTAATTTCTTTAACACGTAAAGGTTTTGTTGCAACTTTAGGTGTGTTGCTTGGAGGTTTCCAGCTATTTTTTTCTTCTTTTTGTATAACCTCTTCTACAATAGTATTCCATTCTTTACAAGCGCCACATTGTCCTGCCCATTTTGCGTATTGAGTACCGCAATTTTGACAAAAAAAAGCTGTTTTAGTCTTAGCCATAACCTACTTATTGGTTTTAGCCAAAGGTACTATAAAGTTTAGAATTTTATCTTTCTGCTATAGAGCTAGTCTATAGTATTTTATTAAATTAATATCCGAAGTCAGCTTTTAAAGCATCAATTTTTTCTAAAGCCATATCTTTAGTTAAAAAGTCTATCTCGTTCATTCCAAAAGCTTTTTCAAACGTACGTAGTGCTTTTTTTGGCTCTCCTATTTCTTCAAAATATTCACCTTCAAAATAAAAGCCAAGCATTGTATCCGGAAATTCTTTTTTACAAAGGTCAGATAGCTCTTTTAGAGATTCTGGTTCTTCTTTCTTTTTACTAGCAGAATATATTGCCATAACATCATTAAGATCTACTCTTTTTGTAAAACCAAAAGTTTCCTTAATTGTAGCGTATTTTTTTTCTAGATATGCGTAAGCAGGCTCTTCAGAAGTAATAATTTTAGTTTTATACTCTTTTGGACTAATAGGTTTAAAAATTTCAAAAATATCATCAAAAGCTTTTCCTAGTCCAAAAGTAGCTATAGATGTATGGTTGGTGTCATAAGCATCAAAGTAGTACTTAAAAGTTTCTTTTTCTATTGCAGCTAATGAGGTATTAAACTCGGCAAGTTGTTTTGTGTTTTTATTTTCTTCAACAATTAAGTGGTAAAATATTTGTTTATCTATAGCTCCAATTCTATTAGCAACTCTAGATTCCATTTCTGGCGCTAAAGTTGGAGATATACTTATGTATGAGCTAAAAAGTGGGTTTTCTTTAAAAAGGTAAAAATTTTCAAAATTGGCAGTAATATCATAGCCAACAATCATTTTAAAAGGAGATATATTGTAAGTGCTTTCTAAGTTGGGAACAACTTCCATACCCAGAAATTCAAAAAAAGCTTTGCCTTCTTCTGTTGGCAAACCATTTTCTTCATTAAAAGAACAGTCTTTTAACCTAGCTTGGTTGGCTTGTTGGTGAATGCCAACTACAATTGCTGGAGGCATTCCGTGAAATCTACTAAAAAATTTGGCTTTAGCTACAACATCGTCAAACATATACTCTGCATCTAAAACAACAATTAGCGTATGTTGGTCTTCTTCATTATATTCCTCAGGAATGTAATAACTAATATCTCTTTTTTGTTGAAGTTTAAAAGATTCAAAGACTTCGGTTTTAACTTGTGCAAATGCATTTAACCCTATAAATAGGGCAAAGGTTAAGATTGTTTTTTTCATTTTGGGTTTATTCTTTGTTCTAAAAAGACTATTTGGTTCTTTTTAATAACGGTAATAGTAGAAAAGATATTGCCCCAAAAACAACAACTAACAAAGTTTGTGATATCCACATAATCCAACCAAAAGCATCGCCAGAAACACTGCTTATGCCAAAAATAGCCAGAGCGCTGCTCACAACAATAGGGTAAAGTCCTATACCGCCATTAGTTGCGGTCATTGCAAATGCTCCAAAAATAAAGGCAACTAAAAGCTGACTAATAGATAAATCTATAGTCTCTGGTACTGTAAATTTTATAACCCAGAACATTCCTACGTAAACACTCCATATAAATAGTGTATGAAAAATAAATGGCCATTTATTCTTCATTTTAAAAATACTAGTAACGCCTTGTAAAAGTCCGGTTACAAAGTCTTTAATTTTAACTAAAAAAGGGTGAGTAGATTTTTTAATAAAATAAAAGAAAGCTAAAGCGGCAACGCCTGCGCCACCTAAGAGTATAAATATTTTAGTAAGGTTAAATCCTTTATTTTTAAAGAATTCTATAATAATATCAGTCTGTAAAAAAAAGGTAACTACAATAATAAGTAATAGCATTATTAAATCTATTACTCTTTCTGTTACAATAGTCCCAAAACCTTTTTCAAAAGGAACATCTTCATAAGTTGTTAGTGCTGTGGCGCGCAAAATTTCGCCAGACCTAGGAATTCCCAAGTTGGCAAAGTATGAAGTTAATATAATAAGTATGTTATTAATTATTTTGGGTTTGTAGCCAAGTGGTTCTAAAAGGTAGTTCCATCTAATTGCTCTAGATACGTGACTTAAAACACCCATCATTAATGAGATTCCAACCCAAAATAAGTCAGCCTCTTTTATATAAAAGATAATCTGTTTTCTATCCTCGGCAGAAGTAGAATTGTAAGAGTACCAAACTAAAAACAGTCCAAACGCAATTGGAAGTACTGTTTTTAAGGTTTTTTTTAAAGAGGCGGTCAAAAAATTAGTTTAATAGATTATTTTCTTCATTAGGAAAAACCAGAGATGGATTAAATTTCTTAGCTTCCTCAATATCCATACGTGCATATGTAATTAAAATAAGAATGTCACCAGCAGCAACTTTACGGGCAGCAGCACCATTAAGGGTAATTTCTCCACTTTTTCTTGGTCCTGGTATTGCGTAAGTTTCTAGTCTTTCGCCATTGTTGTTATTAACAATTTGTACTTTTTCTCCTCTAATAATGTTAGCGGCGTCCATTAAATCTTCATCAATGGTAATACTGCCAATATAATTTAGGTCTGCACCTGTAACTTTTACACGGTGAATTTTAGATTTTACTACTTCTATCTGCATAATACAAAGGTAATTAATTTAAAGCTATATTGTCTATCAGTCTTATATCTTTAGCATAAACGGCAATAAAGGCTCTATATTTTTTAGTTTTAATTTTTCTTTTAATTGTTTGTAGGTTGTCTGCATTTGTAATAGTAAAATATTCTAGCTCCAATAATTTATTTTTAGCAAACTGTGCAGTAACCCACTTGGTTACTTCTAAAGCACTTTTTGTGCCAAATTTTTGTTTGGCATCATTTAATGTTTTGTATATGAAAGACGCTTCGGTTCGTAATTCTGGTGTTAAACGCTCATTTCTAGAGCTCATTGCTAGTCCGTTTTCTTCCCTAACTATAGGGCAACCAATAATATTTACGGGTATTTTTTTTAAAGAAACTAGTTTCTTTATAATTTGTAGTTGTTGGTAATCTTTCTCTCCAAAATAAGCATTGTCAGGTTTTCCAATGTCAAATAGTTTTTCAACAATTGTTCCAACGCCGTCAAAATGACCGTCTCTAAACTCGCCTTCCATTACTTTTTCTAAACCTCCAAAATTGTATGTGTCAGATTTTATTCCGCTTTTGTAAATTTCTTGTGCAGACGGAGCAAAAACTATAATTTTTTTAGAAGCTTCTGTTAGCAGAGCAACATCTTCTTTTAAAGTTTGAGGGTATTTTTCTAAATCTTCGGCGTTATTAAACTGCGTTGGGTTTACAAAAATGCTCACAATTACGTGATTATTATCGTTTAAAGCCTTTTTAACTAAAGAAATATGACCTTTGTGTAAAGCTCCCATAGTTGGCACCATACCTACGGATTCTTCTTTAGATACGGTAGAAAAATGATTTTCTAACTCTTCAATTTTATGAAAAATATGCATAAATTTAATTTAAAACGAGAGCAAACTTACTATAATTACCGTTAATCTCTATAATTTTTGTAATTTTGCATCCTACGCTTTTTTGATAAATAAAAATCAGCTTCTTATGAATGGTAAAAAGATATTGTTTGTATCTTCAGAATTAATGCCCTATCTCCCAGAGAATCAAGTTTCCCAAATGTCTTATGAAACACCACGTATGGTGAATAGTAAAGGCGGGCAAATTAGAATATTTATGCCACGTTATGGTAATATAAATGAAAGAAGGCATCAGTTGCACGAAGTTATTCGTCTGTCTGGTATGAATTTAGTAATTAACGATATGGATATGCCGTTAATTATAAAAGTTGCTTCAATCCCTAAAGAACGTATTCAGGTTTATTTTATAGACAATGAAGAGTATTTTAAAAGAAAAGCAACCTTTACTGATGAAAACGGCACATTATTTCCTGATAATGATGAGCGTGCAATATTTTTTGCAAAAGGTGTTGTAGAGACAGTTAAAAAATTAAACTGGTCTCCAGATATTATTCACGTACACGGTTGGATGGCTTCTTTAGTGCCATTGTATTTAAAACAGTTTTATGCAGATGAGCCTTTATTTGCAGAAAGTAAAGTTGTTACATCTGTTTATAATCAAGGTTTTGAAGGTGAACTAGATAAAAATATTGTTAAAAAAATTGCTTTTGATGAGATAAGTGAGGATAAAGTAGATTCTTTGTCTACTCCTAACTATAATAATTTGTTAAAAGTAGCTGTAGATTATTCAGATGCTGTTATTTTAGCCTCAGATGAAGTTCCAGAAGAACTTACAGAGTATGTTACTGGTCTTGAAAAACCTGTGTTGTCTTACGTTCCTCTTCAAGAATTTGAAGAAGCGTATACCAACTTTTATAACAATGAAGTTTTAAAATAAGTTACATGAATTTTTACAATAAGTTTGTATTTTCTGCTTTAGCAGGGTTGTTTTTGGTGTCTACATTTGTTTCGTGTGAAGATGAGTTAGATACTATTGGTGGAGATGTTATCTCTGGCGAACCTTTTACAGCTAAAAAAGCTGTCTACGATGTTTTTGCTTACAATAAAAAGGTTAAAGCTGTTCAAACAAATGGTTTGCCAATTTATCAGTTAGGTACTTACGCAGATCCTTTGTATGGGAAAACTACGGCTTATGTAAATTCACAATTAAGACTTGCAGGGGGTGTTGCTAATCCAACTTTTGGATTGTATTCTCAGGCGATAGAAGATGAATCTACTACAGATGAGAGTGTTACAACTATACCGGAAAATGAAACAGTAAACAAGGTTACATTGTATATTCCTTTTTTAACTAAGTCAGATGCCTTGCGAGATATAGATAGCGATGGTGTAGATGATAGTTTAGATGATGAGCCAGAAGATCCAAGTAATGACTCGGACGGAGACGGACTTACTAATGCGCAAGAAAAGACTTTGGGGACAAATCCCTTAAATGCGGATACGGATGGCGACGGAACTAATGACGCTGATGAAGAGGATATAATAGAAGGGGCTTATGCTAAACAGTATGAGGTAGATAGTATTTACGGTAATGTAAGTGTTCCTTTTAATTTTAAGGTAGAGCGCTCTACGTACTTTCTTAGAGATGTAGATCCGACACAAAATTTTGAGGAAAGACAAATATATTATTCAGATTTTGAGTTTTCACCTAGTTTTATTGGTGAAACACTTTTTGATGGAGTAGCTAATTTTACGGATACAGAAACTGTAACTTACTATGAAGTTGACGATCCCGATACGGATGATGATGAAAAGGGAACTGTAAAAAGAAGATTGAATCCTGGGATAATTGTAGATTTGGAAGAGGTTATTCCATTTTTTCAAGAAAATATATTAGATAACGAAGGTCAAACAGAGCTTTTAAGTCAAACTAACTTTCAGGAATTTATTAGGGGGCTGTACTTTACTGCGTCTGGTGGTGATGGTGATCTTATGATGTTGTTGAATTTTGATACAGCTAAAATTTACCTAGATTATACTTTTGATAAAGTAGATACTAATGATACAGCAGATGATACTTCAGATGATTCTATTGTTGAAGAAGAATCTGTATATATATTAGATATTAATGCCGCTTCAGGTAATACTGTTAACTCTTTTGTTAATGATGATTACCCTGTTGATATTGCTAATAAAATGGATACAGGAGAAAATGCAGATCGTATTTATTTGAAGGGTGGAGCTGGTTCATTTGCTGAAATTAAATTGTTTGACGAGGTAAATGGTAGAGATGCTATTACTGAGATTAAAAATAACAATTGGATTATTAATGAGGCTAATCTAGTTTTTTATATAGATAGAGAAACGTTAGATGCTGCAGGTGCTTCAGGTAATGCTGTAGCTGAGCCACCAAGGTTATATTTGTATAATGCAGAAGATAATACATCAATATATAGTTTTCCATTAAGCGGTAATGATATTCCTAATGGTCCGCTTAGTCTTGGTGCTCTTACGGGTTATGATGGTATTATAGAGACTTCAAGTGATGGTAAAGGTGTAAAATATACTATTAGAATTACCGAATACATTAACAACTTGGTTGTTCGTGATGCAGAAAATATTACATTAGGACTTTCTCTTACTTCAGATATAAGGTATAGCGTAAATGCTCAGGCAATGTTAGAAGACGGTGAAGGTGAAATTCCACTTTTGTCTGTTGTTAATCCTTTTGGAACTGTTCTTTATGGTAGTAATATTGCTGATGAGGATAAAAAACTTCAATTAGAGGTTTATTACACAGAGACAAATTAAAAAGATTTTACGACTTATACGTTTTGTAGTATTTTTAGGTTATTATAACAGTTAAGTGCTTTTTTATTTTGTATTTATATTTAGATTTGCATTAATCATTAACTATAATAATTAATAACGAATACATTATGTGTGGAATTGTAGGGTATATAGGTCATAGAGAGGCTTATCCCATTATTATAAAAGGACTAGAGCGTTTAGAGTACAGAGGTTATGATAGTGCAGGTGTTGCATTGTTTGATGGAGAGAAAATCAACCTTGCTAAAACTAAAGGCAAGGTATCAGAATTAAAAAAGAAATCAGAAGAAACTATATCAACTAAAGGGTCTATTGGTATTGGTCATACAAGATGGGCAACCCATGGTGTTCCTAATGATGTTAATTCTCATCCTCATTATTCAAATTCAGGTGAACTAGTAATTATTCACAACGGGATTATAGAAAACTACGAGTCTATAAAAACTGAATTAATAAAAAGAGGGTATACTTTTGAATCTGACACAGATACAGAAGTTCTAATCAATCTTATTGAAGAGGTTCAAAAAAAGGAAAAAGTAAAACTTGGTAAGGCGGTTCAATTGGCCTTAAATGAGGTTGTGGGTGCTTATGCTATTGCTGTTTTTGATATCAAAAAACCAGACGAAATAGTAGTTGCTAAATTGGGGAGTCCATTAGCAATTGGTATGGGAGATAATGAGTTTTTTATAGCTTCAGATGCTTCTCCGTTTATAGAGTTTACTAATAATGCTATTTATTTAGAAGATGAAGAAATGGCTATTATTAGACTTGGTAAAGAAATCAAGCTTAGAAAAATAAAGAATGATGCAGTTGCTTATCCAAACATTTTGGAATTGCAAATGAATCTTGAGGAGATAGAGAAAGGTGGTTATGATCACTTTATGTTAAAAGAGATATACGAGCAGCCTAGAGCTATTTTAGATACTTATAGGGGGAGGTTATTAGCGGATCAGAAGCTAATAAAAATGGCTGGTATAGATGAGCATCTAGATAAATTTGTAAATGCAAACCGTATAATCATTGTTGCTTGTGGTACGTCATGGCATGCAGGTTTGGTAGCGGAGTATATTTTTGAAGATTTAGCGCGCATACCTGTAGAGGTAGAATACGCTTCTGAGTTTAGATATAGAAATCCAGTTATTACAGATAAAGACGTTCTAATAGCAATTTCTCAATCAGGTGAAACTGCAGATACTCTTGCGGCTATTAAATTAGCTAAAGATAATGGTGCATTTGTATTTGGGGTTTGTAATGTTGTTGGTTCTTCTATTGCTAGAGAAACCAATGCTGGTGCTTACACGCATGCTGGTCCAGAAATCGGAGTGGCTTCAACAAAAGCATTTACAACTCAAATTACTGTTCTTAGTTTAATAGCATTAAAATTAGCTCAGGAAAAAGGTAGTTTGTCAGACGAACAGTTTACAAACTTTCTAACAGAGTTAGAGTATATTCCAACTAAAGTAGAGGTTGCGTTGCAGTCTAATGATGCTATAGAAAAAATAGCAGAAGTGTATAAAGATTCTCCTAATTGTTTGTATTTGGGTAGGGGTTATAACTTTCCTGTTGCTTTAGAAGGAGCTTTAAAATTAAAGGAAATTAGTTATATACATGCAGAAGGTTATCCTGCTGCAGAAATGAAACACGGACCTATTGCTTTAATTGATGAATCAATGCCTGTAATCGTAATTGCAACCAATAAGGGGCATTATGAAAAAGTGGTAAGTAACATTCAGGAAATCAAATCTAGAAAAGGTAAAATTATAGCAGTAGTTACAGAGGGTGATGTTCAAGTAAAAGCCTTAGCGGATCATGTAATAGAGGTTCCAGAGACTTTAGAGGCTCTTACGCCGCTATTAACTACTATTCCTTTGCAGTTGTTGTCATATCATATTGCATTAATGAGAGGTTGTAATGTAGATCAGCCACGTAATTTAGCAAAGTCTGTTACTGTAGAGTAGTAGATATATACAGTATATAAGCCTAAGGTAAATTTTACTTTGGGCTTTTTTTATGTTTAAAATTTAAAGTTGTGTTCGTTTAATATTAAAATAACTCCCATTTATTACCCATTATACAAATAATTCTATAGGTTGATAATCGCCATTCAATAGTTAAAGTAATAGGGTTTAAGAGCGGTTAAAACTCGCGGACAGATATTTTTTAAAAAAGCATCAAAAAAGAATAGGTT